>CAUPVH010000028.1:0-9020 GCA_963514635.1 uncultured Prevotella sp.
GTTCTATGCCTGGTTTTCGATAATGATGACCATATTTGTGCGTTAATTTTAGCATGATGGTTTTTGCAATGAAGGGAGCCACGGTAGAGTTTCAGAGGGAAAAGTAAGCTGTGCGCATTCTATCTTTTAGTGCATATTCAAAAAAATATCGATAAATGTTTGCGCGTTTTGTGTTTTTTTGTAAATTTGCTGCCGAAGCGGCGGATACTGCCGACCATTGGGGAGTTGCTATTCGCTTCAGTGGCAAATTGTCTTTGTTACTTTACTAATCAATCTATGGCGTGCACGCCTATTTTCGTGCATTCAACCCTTGGAGCGCATGCCCACTCACTTCAAATGAAGGGTTTATTAACCGAAAGTGGACGATGAAAGAATTATGAAAAAGGCTTTTCTTACAATTGTCGCCTTTGCGACATCGCTGTTGGTAGCCGCCCAACACAAGATTAAGTTCAGCTACGACGCTGCTGGAAACAGGGTGGCGCGCGAAGCCGTAGTACCCAAATCAAAAGTTGCACAAGCTAAGGCGCAAACCCAATCTGCAAACGAACGGATGCCTGTAAGCATGGAAGGGGTAACGCATAGCTATGTCCAAGGTGTTATCCGTGTAAACGTCCCTATGCTACCAAATGGCAGTAGTTGCGAACTCTACGTGTATTCAGCCGCTGGCGCATTGGTTTATCGTGGGACAGCAGTTGTCGGAGCAAACGAAATCAGCATTGCGCATTGTGCTGATGGCGTATATCTGGTGAAAGCCGTAGTGGGCGAAAACACCTCGGCATGGAAGATAGTGAAACGATGAACCTTGCGTGCTACATACGTGATATTTCGCAACAAACTGAACATGAATTTATTTTCAACACCTAAACAATTTAACTATGCGACGTTTTTATCTCATAACGCTTTGCCTAGCATTTTTACCTTTGGCAAACTTGGCACAAGAAGTGTCGAAACGCAACGGCGAAACACCTGTGTTGAACAAATGCGTACCACCTCATGGGGGAGGTACATGCCCTGGGCAAAAAGACTCTTCTCGTATACCGCCGGTTATCCCGCCTGATGAAGTCCCATCAAACGACATGTACGTTGTTGGCACACCTACTTGTTCGTTCAACGTTTCCAATTCGGGTGCTGCCATTTACGACATCAAGATAGATGTTCCCGATGCAGGTCCGCTTACGCCCAAAATAAGCTTAACCTACAATAGTCAGTCTGCGGGGTATGGTCTGGCTGGGTATGGCATGAACATCAGCGGTATCTCGGTAATCACTCGCGGGAATAAGGACCTCTTTCATGACGGCAAACAACAAGGAGTAGAGTTCAACGCAAGCGATAACCTCTACTTAGATGGTAAACGCCTGATATACCAATCGGGTAAGATGGAAGATTCTTGCGTGGTATATACGGTGGAGGGTAATCCTTTTACGAAGGTTTTTCAATACGGCTTTCATCCATTTCAAGTTGATGGGATGTGCTTTAAGGTGGTTACTGCTGACGGATTGGAGTATGAATATGCGAGTGATGCCGATGCAACGCTCTTTTGCGGTTCTCTAGACCAAAAGAAACATGGCTGTGTCGCATGGTATGTCAGTGCTGTGCGAGATAAGAATGGTAATTTTATATTTTATTCATACGACAACAGCGGTCTTACTGTCAGGCCAGTTTACATTTCCTACGGACCTAAGGATGAAACAGGGAAAGGGAAGTTTTATAATATCGAATTTTCGTATGCGAAACTAGGGACGAATGCTAGGCCTTTTGCCGCGTATGGGGATAGAGGAAACTTCGATGTGTGTTTGTCTTCTATCGTCGCGGCCTGTGCTAACCATACGTATCGAAAGTATACGCTTACCTACGACGACAATTCTGATGGTAGCCAGACCAATGGACACGACTTGTGCAAGTAAGCGAAGAGAACGGCAAGGGTGAGAAATACCCTCCTGTGAAGCTGATTTGGAGCTTCTTGCCAAAAGGCAATGCATATCCTCTCCAAATGGACGTGAGCACGAACGACGACAGGTGGTATGTGAAAGAGTCCGATAAGGGTTTCTTTGCCACCGACCTCAACGGCGACGGTGTAAGCGACATCATCAGAGTGGCGCCGGTAGAGGTTATTGACTGGCAGGGTTATGGCACCACCCACTCACATTACAATACCTATGTTTATGTCAGCCGCAGCAAGGTTTCCCCAAACGGCAACGTCTCTTATGAAAAGCCGCTAGTCTTCTCCTTGCCTGCAAACATTTCCTTGGGCGACATCAAGACGACAATGGGTGGGGCATCGGTGATGGACTTCGACGGTGACGGATATAACGACTTGCTAATACCCTATCAAGACAAGGTGGAAGGCTACTGGAATAACGTCAGGTTCCAGTTCATCTCGGGGAACGATGTTACAAATGGCAACACATGGAACGTGAAAGAAATCGGCATGGGGTTGAAGGCCGCAGATGCTGTGCCGCTTATTGTTCCTTTCGACACAGACGGCAACGGAAAGGATGATGTGGTGTGTGTGGAACAAAGGCAAAAGGATGGCTATTACCCTTGTACCATCATAAAATATATGGATGGGGATAAACAGGACCATCGGGACTATAAGTTGCGACTACCACAAAACCCAGAGAAAATGTTTGTGGGTGATTACAACAACGATGGACTACAAGACCTAATTTTCCTTTACGCCAATGGCTATAAGATTTACTTCAATGCGGGTGGAAAAACCACGGATGAGAAATTTGTTGAAACAAAGACGGCCGAAGGAACAAACCTGCGCAACCGATGGCGCATTCAACAAGGCGATTTCGACGGAGATGGCCTTATCGACTTTGTGTACAACTGCGGCGACGGTGACTACCACCTTTGGGTGGCCTATAACGAGGGTGGTGGAACATTCCGCATTGGCAAGGGTGTAGACATGGGTTTCTCAGATCAGGGCACTACGAATGACGATGACAAGTTCGCGCTCCTGACATGGGACATGGACCGCGATGGACTAACAGACGTGATGGTGTGCAAGGCCAGATACAGGTACAGAGGATTTCCTAAATTCAAAACGGAATTCACCGCTACCGAAGTGCGGTGGTATCGCTCTACTGGGGATGGATTCGCTTTCAACAACGCCGCATCTAAAGGGAGAGAAGACGATGCTTTGGAGAACAAAATTTTCCTTGGCGACTTCGACGGTGACGGGCAAATGGAACTGGCAAACTACGGCAGTAAGCTAACCAGCGGAGACGACGGATTTAATGGAACAATACACGCTTACTTCAACTATGGTGAGAAAGCCAATGCCGGACGTGTGACAAATTTGGAAGACGGAATGGGAACTTCTCATAGAATCTTGTATGCCTACGCCACAAACCCTATTGTGTATAAGCGCACCATCGCCAACCGTTACCCTGTTAACACCTATGCGCTGCCGATAGCTGTTGTACGATACGTGTATGCAAACGACGGAAGTGCGGGGCACTACTACACCGAATATGGCTACGAAGATTTGCGATTGCATATCGCGGGGAGAGGTATGCTTGGTTTCAACAAGGTGACAAGTACAAACACCTCACTAGGCATCAAGACTTCTACCGAGACAACCAAGTGGGATGAAACCAGGTGGCTACCCACAGAAACGAAGACTGTTGTGGAGCAAGGCGGTTGTGCAGCCACCACTTTGTCTACAACCACAATCGTCGGCCAGGACAAAGGTAATTACTTTGCCTATATTTCCAAGCAAGAGGCAACGGACATGGACGGAAACCGCACCATAACACGCTCGGCCTACGACAAAGGGAAAGGCGTACCCGTGGAAGAGGTGGTTGAGAATGATGGCGACAACATGTACCGCAAGGTGACGTACGGCGGTTATGTGAAGAAACAGGCGCGATGGTTGCCCACAACCATGACCAAGACCCAAAAGCATAAGGACGACCCTTCGCCATTTAGCACAACAACCTCGTACAAGTATGATGATAATGGCAACATTCTCTCCACAACGGAGAATTACGGCACGGAAATGGCTTTGACAACCACCAACACCTACAACGCACAAGGCAACATCCTTACCACGGTTACCACGGGCAAAGGGGTGAAACCCATAACAAAGCACTTTGAGTATGACAACGATGGACGTCTTGTTGTTAAGGCGTTCACCACGCCCGAGACTTCGGTGAACACCTTCGCCTACGATGAATGGGGAAACCTACTCACGCAAACGGATATAACAAACTCCGCAGAACCACTCACCACAACACGCACTTACGATGGATGGGGACAGGAAACGCAGGTTGTGGCAGCGGATGGGACAAAGACAAAGGTTGAACGCAGATGGACATCCCCATTCTCAACGGAACAATACGATATCGAGGTGGCTTCTGACGGTACACCGACAGTGCTGACATGCTATGATCAGAAGGGACGTGAACTCAGCAAAAAGTCGGTTGGGCCGAAAGGTGTAGATATCAATAACAAGACAACCTACAATGCTAATGGACAGGTTTCAAAGATTGAAAAGACTACTGGCAAACTTACAACGAAACAAGTTCTCACTTACGATGGTCGTGGACGACTTGTGAAAGAAGTGCTGAGCTCGGGTAAAACCACCACATACACTTACGGCAACCGTACTGTAACCTCTACGATTGCTGAGACAGGCCAGAGCGTAACGAAGACTTTTGATGCGTGGGGCAATGTGGTTAAGGTGGAAGACCCGTCGGGCATCGTCACCTACAAATATGCATCTGTGGGCAAACCTGCCAGTGTGACAGCACACGGCTCTACCGTATGTATGACCTACGATGCAGCGGGCAACCAAACCTCGCTTGCCGACCCCGATGCAGGGGCTTCTACCTATACCTATGCTGCAGACGGAACGCTGCTTGCTCAAACAGATGGCAAGGGGATAAAGACCACTTACCAGTTTGATGAGCTGGGACGCCCCTTCCTTACCAGCATTGGAAAACAGCTGTTGGTAACCAACTATGGTGCGTACGTCAACGGCAGTCCACTTGTGCTAAGCAGAATTAACGATCGTTGTTCTGTTCAGTATCAATACGATAAGCTCGGCCGAATGGTTTCTGAGAAACGGGACATTAGGGGACACGAAAAGGCATACAAGTTTGAGTATACATATAACGACAAAAACCAACTGTCTCAGGTTATATATCCTGGTAATTTAGAGGTGAACTACCAGTATGATCTCAACGGGTTTAAGAATCAAGTTGAGGTAAATGGTGACATCGTCTATAAACAGGAGGACTATGATGGGCTTGTAAACCGCTTTTCGTTCTTGGGCAAGTTAGTTTCTACAAGTGTACGAGACAAAGATGGTTTTGAAACTAATCTGAAATTAACGAACGGCAATTCAACGCTTGAAGATTTTACTTCGGAATATGATAAGGCAACAGGCAATTTGTTGTCTCGCCGCAGAAACAACAGCCCCAAGGAGGAATTCGGTTACGACAACCTTGACCGTCTGATTTCGTATAAGCCAAGCCAAGGCGGAATGATGAAAATAGATTACGCCCCTAATGGCAATGTGCTATTTAAAACAGGTGTGGGCAATTATAGTTATGATGCAAGTGTAAGGCCGCATGCCGTTACCGAGGTGGACAATCCAATTGCGGCGATTCCTAGCGACCCGCTTACCACCACTTATAATGAGTATGGCAAAGTTGATATGATTACCGATTCTGTTAAAGGCTTATCAACACGTTTCTTCTATGGGCCAGAGCAAGAACGCTGGTATTCGGATTTGCACCGCGACAACAAACTTGTGCGTTCCACCATCTATGCAGGCGACTACGAAGAAGTTTACGAGAATGGTGATACACGCGGATATTATTACCTCGATGGCAACGTAATTGTGATAAGGGATGGTTTGTTCAAGCCTTATCTTGCCTTTACCGATAACCTAGGTAGTATTCTCTCTGTTTTCGATGAAGAAGGACGGAAAGTGTTCGATGCTTCTTACGATGCGTGGGGTAAACAAACCATTATGCAAAACGACATCGGGCTGTATCGTGGCTATACAGGTCATGAGATGCTCAACGAGTATGACATAATCAACATGAACGGTCGCCTGTACGATCCTGTTATCGGCCGTTTCTTCAGTCCCGACAACTATGTGCAGCTGCCAGACAATAGCCAAAACTTTAATCGTTACAGCTATTGCCTTAACAATCCGTTGAAGTATACCGACCCGAGCGGAGAACTGTTCGGCATAGACGATGCGGTGATAGCCTTTGCTGTTTTCAACTTGGCTAGCAGCATGATGCAGGCTTCGTTCAACGGGCAGAGTGTATGGAAAGCTGGCGCGATAAGTCTGCTGTCTTCTGTTGCAACCTACGGAATAGGAGAGGCTTTCAAAGGAATGGCTACAACAGTTGGCCACGAACTGTTACGTGCAGGTGCGCATGGCCTATCCAGTGGCGTAACAACGGCATTAGAAGGGGGCAACTTCATTTCTGGTTTCGCATCGGGGGCATTGTCCTCGGGCATTGGTTCGTATGCGGAAGGCGTAAAGATGAACACCGGGCTTATGATTGCCTCTACAACCGCGATGGGCGGCGTGGCCGCATGGGCTACTGGCGGCGACTTCTTGCAAGGGGCGATGCAGGGGATGATGATAGGAGCCTTAAACCATGCCCAGCATGATCGGTATGATCTCATAGAAACAGCGAAAACTAAATCAAGAACTCGAATTAAGGGAAATCCTAAATATAAACAGAAGATGATGTCACAAATTCAGAAAGACGGGAAATTGTCTTTTGACGAGGCTTTCTACTGGTATGGATATGGTGATGGCAGTGATATCAATGTCGATGCTTCAAAATTAGATTTAGGAAGAATAGACATTACAGGCAGAAAAGTTGGTGACCGTTGGACAATACAAACTTTATCTTTGCCTGGAAAGTATTATGTTGGTCTTGTGTATGGAAGCATAACGGTTGAGTATAAGGGAAATAATTCTTTTCGTATATTGCCTGATATGTATGATTTTGATATACATACCGAAAATTTCTTTAATTGGCATACGATAAGGCGCAACATCGAAACTATAGGTGCCGGTATCCTGCATGGTACAGGGACGCCTTTTAAGATAATTTTTAACGGTTTATACTATAATAAATAATGGGTAGAAGAATATCGAACGCCTTTGTCCTGCTCTTCTGTATTCTCCAAGCTTCATGTTTTGGTGTGTTCTATATAGACTTGGGTAATCACTATGCATGGCTGGAGGATAGAATAATAGTTAAAATAAAAGAAGATACTGGAAATAGTCTTTTCTATGATCTTCTTATCCGCCCACAGGTCTTGAATTATGACTATGACAATAAATTCATTATAGCCTATCAGGTTTATGATGGCAGTGAATGGTATGATTCCAACCAAATAGCGGAAGAAAAAGACAGCTTGTTTGTCCAATTCGCAAAGTTGAAAAGGATGAAACATTGTTATTGGATTATAAATAAGGAGACGGGACAGGTCGTGGGTCCTATGGAGAAACCCGAATTTGACAGGAAATGTAAGGAGTTTCATATAAAGGCAGAAATGCGCCATTTCCATGAAAAGAAATTCAGGGAAGGCATGAGTATGGAGGACTTTGATCTGGATAATACTGAGAGGGAGATAGCGGATACGGTAATGAAAGAAAAAATTGCACAATGAATATAATCCTCCCGGCTCTTGATTTGGCCTATAAACCGATCTTATAGCCAATGTTAATGGCAAAGGCAATAATAATGTAGGTAGAATTCATGAAGCAAATTAGACGACCAACTCTCGAAGAGTTGATACTAATAGAGTATTTAGCACAAAAAGCTCAATATACATTAGAGCCCGATTGGCAACAAGGTATATGGGTAGAACCTATTACGGAAGAAGGGATCGGGCCGATTGCAATCGCGATGAATAACGGAGAACCGGTGAAGTACAAACCTAGCCATGTTATTTCTGATTGCATGTTTTACGATGCCGATAATAAAGGTGTCGCTGCGTAACTTCTTGTTGATGGTGACGGATGCCTCTGTGAGTTAGACTTATGGAAAGGCGGTGAACTAGAGATATTCTCATTACCAAGTAGCACGGATAAGTTCGAAGACATCCCAATGGGTAAATAGGTCAAACGGTGGTGAGTATGCACTTGCCTTTGCTCTTAGAGCATTAGCTCTCACCCAACACTATCTGTAAGAGCTTAACTTTAAGGCTAAGGAATCTGTATTAGTTGTGGGGCATGGGATACGCCATGCTCCACTTCTTACCTTTCTTGCCGTCAGTTGATATAATCCAATGTCAACATCCTTTGGTGCTCTTATGGAAAAATTAAACATCGAAAGTTTGAAAAAGTGTGTTTTTACTTACGATGTTGTCGGTAACCTACGTGAGAAATTTGTTCTGCAACAAGTGTTGTGGGCAATTTTGTACGTGAAGTTGAAGAATGTACCTTAACATAACAAATATGTATCGACTAAACAATCTTAGAATGATGAGAAAGAACTTCGCCATATTCATGTTAGCAAGCATTTGCCTTCTTTCTGCACATGCTCAACGTTCTTGTAAGGATTGCATACAAGATCTTTATAAGATGGTGGAGGGTTCGCTGCTGGATAGTATTAGCATTGGGCATAGTTTTTATTCTGTGAAATCGCTCTATCAAGGCAAGGGTCATGGGCTTGTTGTTGGAGCAATCTCAAAAGCCCGAGTGTTCAGTTACGGCAACTCGCTAGATTCTGTGGTAATGCTTGATTTGGGAGACAAAGCACTGTATTTTATGGTGAATACCGAACCGCCTCGCAACTTTAAAAGTGCAGACATTAATTGTGTGTATGATAGCGAGGGGCGTAACCTTCTAGACAAAGAAGACTATATGGTGTTCCCCGCAGTGATTAACGATCCTGATGGGTTTGCATTCGTTAGAGAAGGACCATCTACGAAGTTTAAGGTTAAGGCAAAGATAGAAAAGGATAAAATCTTTTTCTATACCCCAATCTTAAGCGGTGATTGGTATAGAGTTTATCTTAAGGATGGAG
>CAUPVH010000029.1:0-8885 GCA_963514635.1 uncultured Prevotella sp.
GTTCAGTTCGCCTTCGTCCTCGGTTATCTCTTCTCCTTCCTTGTATTTCCAGTGTGCTGCAAAGCCTTGTTCGGCTATTTCGTCCATTCGGTTGCTCCTTATCTGCACCTCAATCCAGCGTCCTTGCTTGCTCATCAGGGTTACGTGCAAGGCTTGATAGCCGTTTGCCTTGGGGTGATTGAGCCAATCGCGCAGTCTGTCGGGGTGAGATTTGTATAGCTGACTTATCTTTACGTAGATGTTGAAGCTCTCGTTGATTTCCTCTTCAGGTTTTTTGGGGGTGAAGATGATGCGTACAGCCAGTATGTCGTAAATCTCTTCGAAGGCCACATGCTTGCTTTGCATCTTATTCCAGATGGAGTAGGGGCTCTTAATGCGCGCTTTTATCTCGTATTGTATGCCCATTTGGTCGAGAGCTTGCCGTATGGGGTCGGTAAATTGCTGGAAAAGAATTTCGCGTTGTTCTTGTGTCGATGCCAGTTTAGCTTCGATAGAGGCGTATTCTTCGGGGTGTTCGAACTTGAAACTGAGGTTTTCTAGCTCGGTTTTTATCTTGTTCAGGCCGAGCCTGTTGGCCAAAGGGGCATAGATATAAAGCGTTTCGCCTGCTATCTTGTATTGCTTGTTGGGCGCTTGACTTTCCAAGGTGCGCATGTTATGCAGGCGGTCGCATATCTTAATGAGTATCACGCGTATGTCGTCGCTCATGGTTAGCAGCAACTTCTTGAAGTTTTCGGCTTGCGCCGAGGCCCTATCGCCGAATATTCCACCAGATATTTTAGTCAGCCCGTCAACGATTTGGGCTATCTTCGAGCCGAAAATGTTCTCGATGTCTTCAACTGTATAGTCGGTGTCTTCTACCACATCGTGCAGCAATGCGGCGCAGATACTGGTAGAGCCCAGGCCCATTTCCTCGCATGCTATTTGTGCCACAGCGATGGGGTGCATGATGTAAGGCTCGCCCGAGAGCCTACGCACGCCCTTGTGGGCCTCTCTTGCGAAGTTGAAAGCTTTGGTGATAATCTCCTCTTTCTTGCGGTGCGGCGAGGCCATGTAGGTTTCGAGCAAGTGCTTGAAAGCCTTGTTCACCAACAGTTCTTCTGCTTGTTCTCTTTCTTTATCTCTCGTAATTTGGTCGGTCATATCGCTGCAAGTTATGAAAATGAGCCAGTATGTGTTGTACGTTTGTGTTGAAAATTGGGTGGATGGGCTTAACGCAGATGTTAGGAGTTGTGGTTTGCCACCTTGTTGTTATCCCAAATTTTCGTGCGCTTTGTTGTTGGGTTGCTCCCATTGTTGTTTTGTTTCCTCTTTGGGAAAAGTCGAAAGGAGTTCGGTCAGACCTGTTGCATAGCGAAGCCATTTTCCAAGGCATCGGTTGTTTATCTGACAGAACTCCTTCTTTTATATAAATATTGTGTAGCTAATGCGTTGTTAAGCTATCATTTCACTCTGAGTTTCTTTCCTGCTCTGATGTTCGTGCCGCTGATCTTGTTCAGCTTTTTCAGCTGTTTTACGGTGGTGTTGTTGCGTTTGGCAATTTCAGAGAGTGTGTCTCCGTCTTTAATCATGATGCTCTTGCCACCACCATCACCGCGTTCGCGACGTTCGCGTTTCTCGCGCTTACGTCTTTCCTTTTTCGATTCGTGCTTTCTGCTACTGCTTTTGCTGCTGCGCGTGGGCGAATAGGATGCAGGAGCCTCGGCCACTTCCACTTCGCGCCTTCTGGTAAGCAAGTCGTCGCTGTTGTAAGCAAATATATCTTCTTGCTTGTCGATAAACTTGTTAACCATACTAGCAGGCAAACGGAGCGTGGCAGGCGCAGAAGCACCGCAAACGATGTCTTTGCGATACTGGGGATTGAGGGTTTTGAGTTCTGCCAAGTCGATACCCAACACACCCGCCAGTTGGTTAAAGTGTATGTCTCGATGAACAACCACCGTATCTGTCTTTACGGGCAAGGTTGCCGTCATGGGGCAGATGTTGTGCTCGCAGTAGTAGTTCATGATGTAGTTGGCTGCGATGAAGGCCGGCACATATCCCCTTGTCTCTCGTGGGAGGAAAGGGTAGATTTTCCAATAATCCTTTTCGCCTTTGGCGCGGTGTATGGCTTTGTTGATGTTTTCGGGGCCTGCGTTGTATGCGGCGATAACAAGATTCCAGTCGCCGAATATGCGATAGAGGTCGCTCAGGTAGTGTGCTGCGGCGTACGACGACTTGGCGATGTCGCTGCGCTCGTCGATAAGCGAGTTAACGGTTAGTCCGTAGTGCTTTCCTGTACTTAGCATAAATTGCCAAAGGCCTGTGGCACCAGCCCTGGAAACGGCCTTGGGGTTAAGCGCAGATTCGATTACGGGCAGGTATTTCAGTTCGAGTGGCAGGCCGTAAGCTTCGAGTGCCTCTTCGAAAATGGGCATGTAAAAGTTGCTTGCGCCCACAACGTAGCTTACCGAACGGCGCAACTTTCCGCTATAACGGTCGATGAACTTCTGCACCACGTCGTTATAGGGCATCTCGATAACGGTAGGTATTCGGCTAAGTCTTTCAATGAACACCTCTTTAGGGAAACTGGGATTAACGTTAGGCATGTTACAATCGGTAGCAGGCCTAAGGTATTTCTCCGCATTGTATTGTTTGAGCAGACTGTCTAGTTCGTAGGTCATGCCCTCTGGCAAGTCTATTACTTCGTTTTTGCCATTCGCTGTTGTCACCGTGATTTCCTTATCGTCGTTTTTGTTCTGTGCGAATGCGGGCATCGCGCAGCTTAACATCATGGTGGTTAACAGAAAATTAAATCTTTTCATGCTGTATTTCATTGTTCTTATTTTTCAATCTGTACGCGCGTACGTTACTCCTAATAGCTTATTTTAGAATGTTAGACTGCAATGCAGACCGATGGCCGATGGCTTGAAAGACGTGCCTGCCAAGGGGCTATTCATCACGGCAGGCTCTACGCGAAGGGTGAGATCGTCGGAGATGTCGAACTCAGACAGCGACGCGTCTACGTATGCATCGACGATGGAAAGGGCGTAAACGCCCAGCAGACAGAAGAAACTAAGGTCGCGCCAACGGCGATAGCGGTCTTTACGACTTTTGAAGATGCTTTGGTATTGCTCCTTGTTTTGGTCGGTTATTCTTGTGCCTAGGTGCAAAAACTGGTTGTAGCTTTGTGTTGTTGGGTCGGTGTCCATGATGTCTTGGTAGGCCTTTGAGTAGTCGCGAAACATCATGTTGTTCCATTGCATGGCGTAAATGCAACCCACGAAACCGCCATACACCAATGGTAGTTTCCAGTATTTGCGGTTATATATTTGTCCTGCGCCTGGCAGAACGATAGCCAACCACATGGCGCGTTTAGGATTAGGCCGCCATGTATCCCAGTTTCGTTTCTCCTTTTTCTTTTGGAGTGTCGGTGTAAGGGATGTTTTCAGGCTGTCTTTTTCTTCTGTCAACACGCTATCTGCAATAGCCGTTGCGAGCGTGTCGCCTTGTGATTGGGTTTTCTTCGAGGCGTCGAAATGTCCTTGTGCAATGGATGCAACGCTGCCAAAGGGCGACAGCAGAGCCATCGTCATTAACAGTTTGGAAATCTTCGCACTCATTTTTATCACCTTTTGCTTATTGTTCTTTTAGCTTATCAAACGCTGCCATGATGCGCGCCAGCTCTTCTTCGTTGGCGAAAGGGATGCTAATTTTCCCTTTACCTTTGGGCGAGCAGGTCATCTGAACCTTGGTGTCGAGGAAGTCGGAGAGCCTTTGTCTTATCCTAGTAACCTCTTCTGGCATCGCTGCTTTGGTGGCAATGGTTTTCTTTCCGCTTTGAATGTCTTCGCCATTCTTTAGCTTTTGGGCCAACTCTTCCACCTTTCTAACCGAGTAGCCGTGCTTTTGTATCTCGCGAAAGAGTTTTATTTGTAGCGACGGACTGTCTATTGCCAGCAATGCGCGGGCATGTCCCATGTCTATTTCTTTCTTTTGCAGAGCCATTTGCACTTGTGCGGGGAGTTTAAGTAGTCGCAAGTAGTTGGTGATAGCCGTGCGACTTTTGCCCACGCGCTCCGAAACTCGTTCTTGAGTCATGCCTTCGGCCGAAAGCAGATGCTCGTAAGCCAATGCAATTTCGATGGCGTTAAGGTCTTCGCGTTGGATGTTTTCAACCAACGCCAGTTCCATAATGCTCTCATCCTTAATGGTACGGATGTAGGCAGGTATGGCTTGTAGGCCTGCCAATTGCGATGCACGCCAACGTCTTTCGCCTGCGATGATTTGGAATTTGTTGTCCTCAACCTGTCGTAGGGTGATGGGTTGGATGATGCCAATCTCTACAATGCTGTTGGCAAGCTCTTGCAAAGCATCCTCATCAAACTCTCGTCGGGGCTGATTGGGGTTAGCCTCAATCTGCTCTAACGGGACTTCGTTGATGGTGGAGCTGCCTTGCGGACGCACGTTCTCGGTGGAGATAAGTGCATCGAGTCCTCTGCCTAGGGCGTTGAATTTCTTATGTACTGCCATTTAGAAATGTTCGTTTATAAGTTACACGTTGACAAGCCGACGAGTTTCAGCAGGATGCAACCTGCTTATCATGGCTCGTCAGGCTCTCAGCAGTGTTCTAAATAGTTGTTGGCGGCATGTTTTCCCTTTTGCACATAAGCCCTTTGGAGGGGCAATAGGCTTGGGTCATGCCTTTTCCCAATATCTTTTTGCGCTGCATTTGGTATGTCAGCCGCGCCAAGGTTGTTGCTTTTTGGCCGTAGATCGGGGAGCTTGTGGTGGGTTAGTTGCCCTTTTCCACAATCTCCTTAGCCAGTGCCAAGTGGTTCTTACTGCCTGTCGACTCGGCGTCGTAGAGAATAACGGGCAAGCCGTGACTTGGACTTTCGCTCAGTTTCACGTTGCGTTGTATCACCGTTTTGAACACCAACTCTTGGAAATGTCGCTTTACCTCGTCGTAGATTTGGTTGGCCAAGCGCAAGCGGCTGTCGTACATCGTGAGCAAGAAACCCTCAATTTCCAACTTCGGATTCAGCTTGCTCTTGATGATTTTGATGGTGTTGAGCAACTTGCTGATACCTTCTAGCGCGAAGTATTCGCACTGAACGGGGATGATAACCGAGTCGGCCGCGGTAAGGGCGTTCACGGTGATAAGACCTAACGATGGCGAACAGTCGATGAGTATGTAGTCATAGTCCCCCTTGATGCCGTCGAGCAGTGTTTTAAATACGCGTTCACGGTTTTCGATGTTGAGCAGTTCTATCTCTGCACCTACAAGGTTGATATGGCTAGGGATGATGTCAAGACCGTCGATGTCGGTGGTGTAGATTGCATCGCGTATGTCAGCATGGTCTATAATGCATTCGTAGAGCGAGCATTCCACGTCGTTGAGGTCCACTCCAAGTCCGCTTGAAGAGTTAGCCTGCGGGTCGGCATCTACCACCAGCACGCTTTTTTCTAGTGTAGCCAACGAGGCAGCGAGGTTAATTGTTGTGGTTGTCTTTCCCACGCCGCCCTTTTGATTGGCTAATGCAATAATTTTTCCCATAACCTTTTTTTTCCTGGTTGTTTTTAATAGAATGCAAAGATACATATTTTACATGAAAAAGCACTATATTAAAGCTTTTTTCGTACTTTTGCATGTAAATATTCAAGCTTACTTAGCATTATAAGCGTAAGTAAATACATTTGCATGTAATGGGCAAGGGATGGTTGTTTGCTTTTCGGAAAAGGCAAACGGCCGCGCGTCAAGCTGATGTTGGGTTTGGCCAATGGGCGTGCCATTGCATTGGGAACGGCTTTTGGCAGATGCTTGGATAACAGATTGGTAAACGAAAATAAGGAGAAAGATGGAAGTAAAGAAACCGCTTATATTAGTATCTAACGATGATGGCTATCATGCCAAGGGCTTACGGTCGTTGGTGGCCATGCTTACCGACTTTGCCGATGTGGTGGTTTGCGCCCCCGATGCTGGTCGTTCGGGGTTTGCAGGTGCCTTTTCGGTGGCCAAACCCTTACTGCTTAAAAGGCGAAAGGATGTGGCGGGAGCGCCTGTATGGTCGAGTAACGGAACGCCTGTGGACTGTGTGAAACTTGCTTTCAGTGAGTTGTTCGCCGAACGGCAACCCGATCTCATCCTGTCGGGCATCAATCATGGCGACAATGCTGCCGTGAATGTTCATTATTCGGGCACGATGGGCGTGGTTATCGAGGGATGCTTAAAGGGTTTTCCTTCGGTAGGTTTCTCGCTTGCCGACCCTGATGAGGATGCCGACTTTGAGCCTTTGCGCCCCTATGTGCATGATATTGTGAACCGTGTGCTTGCCGAAGGCTTGCCCAAAGAGGTGTGCCTGAACGTGAATTTCCCACGCGCGCAGACGTTTAAAGGGGTGAAGGTGTGCCGAATGAACAGGGGTACGTGGGTGAACGAGTGCGAGAAACGAACGCATCCTCATGGTTACGACTACTTTTGGATGGCTGGACATTTCCAAAGCGATGAGCCTGAGGCGCAAGATACCGACCATTGGGCTTTGAAAAATGGCTATGTGGCCATCGTTCCCACGCGAATTGACGTTACTTGCTACGACTCGTTACAACGGATGAAGGCATGGGAGAAAGAGATGTAAGGGGTAAGTAGTAAGTAGTAAAGTAGTAAGTGATAAGTAGTAAGAGATAAAGGAGTTAACAAGTGGGTAAACAATAGGTTTAGTAAGCTGGTTAGGCTAGCCTTCTTATCAATTCTTTCTAGTTTTCCTAGATTTCTTTGGTTCACTAGGCTTTCTACTACTCCTCGGAACACTATTCTTTCTTGTTATACTAGCCCAACTCGTTCATCACAAGGTGCAGCCATCTTTACCATAATGAGTTGACAAGTTAACGAGTTAACGAGATAACAAGTTAATAGGCGCAGCCATCTTTTCACCTTTTCACTTTTTCACCCTTTCACCTTTAAAAGTTTATGCGTTATTATTTAATTGTAGGCGAGGCCTCTGGCGACCTTCATGCCTCGCACCTTATGCGTTCGTTACAAGCGGTAGACTCTGCAGCCGAGTTCCGTTTCTTTGGCGGCGACCTCATGACTGCCGTTGGTGGAACGCGTGTAAAGCATTTTAAAGAATTGGCATACATGGGCTTTATCCCCGTGTTGTTTCATCTGCGCACCATCTTCCGCAACATAGCTTTCTGCAAAAAAGACATTGTGGAGTGGGCGCCTGATGTGGTTATACTTGTGGATTACCCTGGTTTTAACCTCAATATCGCCACGTTTGTGAAGTCGAAAACACGCATACCCGTGTATTATTACATCTCGCCTAAGATTTGGGCGTGGAAAGAATACCGCATAAAAAACATTAAACGAGATGTGGACGAGCTTTTCTCCATCTTGCCTTTCGAGGTAGATTTCTTTGAGAAAAAGCACCATTACCCCATCCATTACGTGGGAAACCCAACGGCCGACGAGGTTCGCAGTTTCCTTTCCACTTATAACGAAGGTTTCGAACAGTTTTGTAAGGCAAACGCATTGCAGGCCGATAAGCCCATATTGGCACTTTTGGCAGGGAGCAGGCGGCAGGAGATAAAAGACAATCTGCCGGCTATGATGCAGGTGGCGGCACGTTTTCCGCAATATCAAGCCGTGTTGGCTGGTGCACCTTCCATTGCGGATGAGTATTACGAAGGTTTCATTCGTGGGTCGCAAGTGCGATTGGTGAAGAACCAAACCTATCCGCTGCTGGCGCATTCAACAGCCGCTTTGGTAACAAGCGGTACGGCAACGCTCGAAACAGCCTTATTTAATGTGCCGCAGGTGGTGTGTTACAAAACGCCTGTTCCACGCCTCATCCGTTTTGCTTTCAACCATATTATCAAGGTGGAATACATTTCGCTGGTAAATCTTATTATGAATAAGGAAGTGGTTAGCGAACTGTTTGCCGACCGCTTTACCATTGACAACATTGCCCATTGCCTGCAAACGCTATTGCCTGGCGGTGAGGCCCGACAAGAAATGCTTAACAACTATGTCCTTTTGCAAAAGGTGTTGGGCGATGATGTGGCACCCGACAACGCTGCCAAGCTTATGTATGGTATGTTGAAAGGCGTTGGCTCGAAATAGGAATTGGCGTTGTTGGGTGGCTCGTAAGTGTTTTATGGTGAGGATTATACGCTGTTAATGCTTCTAAGAAAAGCCCTAACCGATATATTTAAGGCTTACTTATGGAGCGGGCTTAGTCTGTGTCCGCTTTGCTACAAGCCTTTTGTAGTGTCACTACAAAAGGCTTGTAGCACGACTACAAAAGGCTTGTAGTGCGACTACAAAAGCCTTGTAGCGGCAGTACAAAAGCCTTTGTACTGGCTCTAACTACCGATTTGGGTTTAAGAGAAGTCTATGTTTTCGTTGTTTTCTGCATCGGCTTTGCTTTTGTTTAGCAGCATGGGCCTTATCCAAATGCATCCCGCTAGCGAGAGAACGCCGCAAGCGAGGGCTATTAAGAAGAGGCTGTTGTAGCCAAGCCACTCTTGCAATGCACCCGAAAACATGCTAGGAACCATTTGGGCCAACGCCAAAACGGATGTAAGGAAGATGTAAACGGTATGGTTGCCCAAAGCTTTGCTGATGGTTTTCAAAGCCGTCCAATAGGTGACTAAGGCCAAACCTAAGCTCGTTTGTCCGATAAAGATGCAAAGGTTAATAATGCCTAGGCTTGTAGGCTGTGTTTCGCTAAGCAAAATATAAAGTGCATTGGGCAGTAAAATGGCCACAGATAAGGGCAAAACTATGGCTCGTAAGCCTTTTGTGGCAATGATAGCCTTGCCCAACAAGCTGCCGGCGATAAGTCCTACAACGCCCACTGTGCCATAAGTAAGACCAAATTCTTGTGGCGACAGTCCCAGTCCGC
>CAUPVH010000030.1:0-8870 GCA_963514635.1 uncultured Prevotella sp.
GCCATAACGATGGGGGTGCGTTGGGCGGGCAACGGACAGATGTGCGCATGCAAATTGCGCATCATGGCCGGCATAAAGAAAGGATGGGCGGCAGCAATGGAGCCGCCAAGCAAAACCACATCGGGGTCGATGAGGTTTATGCACCAGGCTAAGGGCACGGCTAGATGTTGCCCAAAGGTTTCCCATGCGTCGAGCGCATGGCGTTCGCCTTGCTGTGCTCGTTGGTAAACTTCTAGCGAAGAGGCGTCGGTATGGGCTATTTGTTTGTAGATATTGGCCACGCCTTGCCCCGAAATGGCATCTTCGATGATGCCTTTTCCGTGGGGCGAACACCATATTTCGCCTGCTGTGCCAGTGGCACCGTTCCATATTTTTCCGTCTACCACCAACGCACAGCCAATGCCCGTGCCAAGCGTGAAACCCAGAACAGTGCGTTTGTTGCGCGCCGCACCGAATACGGCCTCGCCCAATACCAAGCAATTGGCATCGTTGTTGAGTGCCACAGGTAGGTCTACAGCCTGTTGCAGTGCATCGCGCAAGGCGAAATGTTGCATGGTGGGTAGCTGCGGACAATCTAAAACCAAGCCCAGGTCGAGGTCGAGTGGCCCCGTAGAACCCACGCCCACGCCCACAACGTCTTGCTTTTGAAGTCCGTTGGCACGCATCACTTGTCTTATAGACTGTGCGATGTTCTCCACAATCTGTTCTTTCGGCAGCTGACTTTGCGTGGCAATCTTAATCGGCGTGCCGATAACGCGGCCGTCGGTTGCATCTATGGCGCCAGTCATTATCTTTGTTCCGCCTAGGTCTACACCTATAATGATATTGTTCATTGTTGTTTTAAGTTTATGAGAATCTTTGAGGAGTAAAGGAGTAATGGAGTAAAGGAGTAAAGCCAAATGCCTTGTTGCCCTGTAGCTATTTATCTTGTCAACGCTCCTTCATCTCTTTTCCCCACACGGCCACGACCATGACGTATGCAAAGGCAACGACATTTACAGCCATGCCCCAAACCATGCCATGGGCGTTGCCAACAGCACCGACAAGCCAGCCAATGAAAGCTCCGCCCACAATAGCTGTGCCTAAAATGCCTGAGAGCATGCCGTGATCGTGGTTGAAACTGTTGATGACGGCACTGAATAAGGCCGTGAACGACACACAAGTGAAGTAACCCACAAGGGCAAACGAAACCAAGGCCACGCCTTCGCTGCCCATCATGGCCACCACCAAGGCCACCACGGTGAGGGTGCTGTGCACGATGAAGACCGCACGTTCGCTTACCTTACGCATCAAGGCCGATGCCACCAGCCTGCCCACTGCTTGCAAAAGCCAGAACAAAGCCACGATGAGGGCGGTTTTTGAAGGGAAGAGTTGGTGCATAAATGTTGGCTCGGGCCAAAACGATTGGTCGTTGCTGAGGTGGTGAACGTTGTTCATAAAGGTGATGATGTACGACGAAACGCCCACTTCGCCGCCTACGTAGAGAAAGATGCCCAAGGCATAAACCAGCACCAAAGGGTTGCCACAGAGATGGAAAAACCTACCCAGGTTCAGCCGTTCGTCGGCATTGGTGGTGGTCTTTGGGAAGTGCGCGAAGGCTACTACAACGAATATCACGGCATTAACCACTGCCAGGAGCAGGTAAATGGTGGTCCAACTGAGGTTGTTGGCCTGCAAAACGGGTACGATGAGCGGACTAAGTGCGTAACCCAAAGCACCAATACCAATGATGAGGGTTAGGTTAGACGTGTAGCGCGATGGTTGGTCGAGCACCCGCACAAAGGGATTGCCCGCTATCTGCACAGCCGTTACACCCGTGCCGATGAGAAATACAGACACGATAACCGCCCAAGCTGCGGCACTGAGGTAGCAAAGGGCTGAACCTGTGCCCATCAATGCCGTGCCCAAAAGCAACACAGACTTTGCCCCGAAACGGTCGGTAAGCAGTCGAGAAGGTATCGACGTTAGTACATAGGCCAAGAAGAAGGCCAAGGGCAACAGGGCGGCCACACCTAGCGACACGCCATATTGCGCCTGAAAACGGTCGATGGCCACGCCTATAACCGACGTTAGAAGGCCAAACACCACGTATATCAAGGCCGTGATGCCCAAAAGAAGGGTTTGCCTTTTGTCGTTGTTGCCCATTGTGCATCCTCCTTTTACTCGGTTACTGTTACCTTTGCACCGCGCGAAAAGCTGCCTGCCTCGAATCCGTGACGCTTGGCATACTCGTCGATGAAGAGCTGTAAGGGCAGGATGCTTAAGATGGAGAACAGGTATTCGTCTTGTTCGTCTACGTAAACGGGCAGTATGTTGTCTGTTACATGCTGTACGGCATCGCACGAATTGGTGATAAGCCACACGCGTCCGCCAAAGCCAGCAATGTCTTCGGCCATCTTTAAGCTTTGTTCGAGCGTGCGACCCTCGGATGCAAACAACACCGATTTAAAGCCAGGAGCAACCATTTCCATTGGTCCGTGCCTGAATTCGCCGCCCAAGATGCCTGTTGCAGCGATGTGGGTGGCCTCTTTAAACATCAAGGCACTTTGGCTAGCGGTGGAGAACGATGGGCCACGGGCGATGACTTGCAGCGTGGTGAGGTCGCCAAGGAAGTCGAGTCCCTTGCCCAACCATTCGTTACGGCTTGCCAACATGTCTTCGAACTTGGCTTGTAAGCCTGCCAACTGGCGTTGCGTATGGGCGTTCCAGCGGTCGCTAAGATACAATCCCAAGATGCAAGCGGCCAAAGAAGTGAGCACATAAGTCTTTGTTGAGGTCATCTCTTCGCGTCCGCCCTTGCACAATAGGGCTACATCCGCCTTTCTTGCAAGTGCGCTATCCTCCTCGTTTACAATGCCTACGCAGTACACCGACCGCGGCAGGCGCTCTAAAACCTCTTTTATCTCGTAGCTTTCGCCCGACTGCGAGGCGCAAACCAACAGCGTGGGGCGGTTTAGCAGCGAGAGATTGTAGTGCAACAGTTCGCTTGTGTTGATGTAATGGGCGTGAATGCCCTGTTGATTGAACAGGCTTGCGGCTGCAAACGAGATAAAGAACGAACTACCCATGCCCGTAAATACCACGTCGCGAATGTTGCGTTGGGCGATGGCCTCCCTCGTTTTGCGCAAGAGTTCCATGCCTTCGGGAGCGGAATAGAAGTGGATGATGTTGCCTATGGCAGCAGGTTGTTCCAGTATTTCGGTAAGAAACTTATTGGTTGACATATTCTTTAACTGTTGTGCAAGCATGTACGCGCAAGGCGAACATGCCTGCAATGAAACATTACAAACGGCGTTTCGCCTTATTTTGTCTTCATCATGCGCATAACCCACTGGCCTTTCGAAAGGTCGGTGCAGTGCGAATAAGTTACGTAGAGCTGCCCGTCGAGCACGTATTGGAAGGCGCAGGCATCGTTTTTATAAAGTACGGGGTTGTTGGTTACGCGCTGGTAGCCGCGGTCTACCTCCTTAGACGAGAACGCATTGGTAACCCATTTGGTGTGGGTGTCGTCGCTAAACTCTTCTACGAGCAGGTAATATGTGCCGCCATGGTAGGCAACGGAGGGCGCGGCAAGGGTCTTATTGGATGTAACCACCTCGTAACTCTTTTGCTGTGGCAGGTCGGCCACGCGCTTACTTTTCTTTACCAGCACGTTCCAACGTGGGTTGTTTTTCGCTCTTTCGGTACCATTATAATAGAAAAGATAGAAAAAGCCGTCGTTCTTATTAAAGTAAATAAAGGGGTTTTGGTTTTGTTGACCATCGGCGTATGGCACAACAACGCGCTTGTTGTCGAAGTCGATGCCGTTTTCGCTCTCGGCCATAATGATGCGACTATCTTTATTTGGACCCTTATATTCGGCGTAAAACATGTAGAACTTGCCGTCGCTCATCACCACAGTGGGCCATCGGCAGTTGGCTGCGATGATGGGATTGGCCTCGTACTTCACCCAATCGGTGAGGTTATTGCTGCGCACGAGTCCTGCTTTACGAAAGTGTACGTCGTTTTCGTAATGGTCGAGGCCATAGTAGCCCCAGTATTTATAGCCGTCTTTGTTGGCCTCGACTACCGAGAAAGTGTGAACGGTGCCGGCATCCCAGCCGCATTTGTCGCCCTGAATAACCAGTTGGTCGTCTACGGCTTGGGGGTAAACCTTGCTTTGAGCCTTTGCTCCAACCGTGGCCACGGCAAACGACGCCACGGCCAGAAACATTTTCATTGTTCTCATTTCTTATCTTATTGTTGTTTTGTGTTATACGCGTTTTCAGCTTCGCATCTCGCACAAAACCACTATTGAGAACAAATCGAAAGGCTTACACCATGAAGATGTCGATTTCGTTTTCGCTCAGTTGTTGGAACTCTTCTTCGCTTAGATGCTTGGTTGTGATAAGCTTATCTATGCCGCTGAGGGGCGAGATAACGCCCAAGCTGCGCCTTCCAAACTTGGATGCGTCTACTAAGAGGAACACTTCGCCGGCCGATTCCATCATCACCCTACTTGTTTTGGCCTCGTTGATGTCGGGCGTAGTTAGTCCGATGTTCATGTCTACGCCGTCTACACCCATGAAAAGCTTGTCGGCCGACACCTTTCTGAGCGTGTCGTCGGCCAATGGACCCACCATAGTGGCGGCCATTTTGAGCAGATTTCCGCCCACAACGATAACCTCTACGTTGGTATCGCTTAGGTCGCTGGCAATGTTTAGGGCGTTGGTGATAACCACCAGTCGCTTAAAGTTGCGCAGTTCTTTGGCCAAAAGACTGGTTGTAGAGCCCGAATCGAGGATGATGGTATCGCCTTCGGCCACAAAAGTGGCGGCCTTGCGCACAATTCTAATCTTCTCTTCGAGGTTAATCTTCTCCTTTTCGTTAAGCGCTTGGCCTGGATAAAGCCGATTTACCTTCACCGCTCCACCGTGGGTGCGTTTCAACAAGCCACGCTTTTCTAGCAACAAGAGGTCTTTTCGCAGGGTTACAGGCGTGGTATTGAGTTCGTCTACCAAGTCTTTCGTAACAATTCTTCCTTCTCGTTCCAGCCTTTCGGCAATCGTTCGCAGTCGTTCTTCCTGAAAAACGATGTTGTCTGCCTGTGTGTTATGCTGCTCCATAATTCGATGATGTGATGTTGTTCTACCTCGCAAAGATACACAATTTGCTTTGTTTTTGTTTCGGATTTGTTGTTTTTTATTTCGTTTTCTGTGGCTCAACAGCCATGTGCGAGCCTACTTCAACGTTTTTTCCGCAACGTTTGCGAGGTGTGGTTGTTGTGCAAGATGTCAAAGAGCGCATGTCGTTTGCAAGTCTTCCGGTGCGTTTGGCATCAAGACTTTCAACGGTTGCGGTGTTGTCGTTTGGTTTTGAAGGCTGGTTCTAAAAGTTACACGCTGTCGTTCAATCGCCTTCAAGTAACGCTCTTTGCTGTCTTTTTGCTTTAATCTGGCATCTTTCGCTTGCCCCTTTCAGTCGCATAGTCCACTATGCTCCCTCAAAGTGCAAGTGAAATCTGCTCAGATAAAACCCCAAAAGCCAACAAAGGTAATCTTTTAGAACCAGCCTTTAGATTATTTCTTTCGCTTGAAACTCCATCCCCAGCCTTCTCCCGAACCGGGTGCAGAGCTTGGTGCCTTTTGCATTTGCCAAAGAACAAGCTCGTCTTCGGTGAGTTTCATTATCTGATATACGCCCGTAGCCGTTGCAGCGGGTTGTGTACAGCCCACGGCATGGTCTAGGATGTAGGGGTTTTTCACCGTAAGCGTGCGCTTTTCTGCATCTAGTACGAACGTACCTTTTACGCCAGCATCGCCTGCCACATGGTGATAGGTGTAGTTAACGCCCCCGTTGAGGTCGAAAACCATTTCTCCATTGATGTCGGGCGTTATCCTTTCGCACTGTCCCCAGCTAGACGAGGGCATCCAATTGTTGGGATAATTCACCAAGTCGCCTGTGGTTTGGTAGCAGTAGTCGGGCTTTCCCGTCTGCGTATCGGTGTTATACACCCATGTTGCGCCCCTTCCTCCGCCCGTTAGTTCTTTCCAAAGCGGTTTCTCCGCCATTGTGGGGTCGGCCGAAGTAACGGTGTATGTCGTGTCGGCACTAACCTTTTGCGCCCCTTCTCCATAGATGGTAACGCTCACGTTGTAGTTTCCGGGCAGCGGATAGTAAGCCGTTGCGGTGTCTCTACCAGGTGCAATAACCTGTCCGTTGCCCATATCCCAGCTATAAATAAAGCCGTTGTCGGCCCAAGCCTTGAAAACGGGATTGTAAGGATCGGCATCGTTTATCGTTATGTGTGGGTTCGATGGGCCTGGCCCCATCTTCCCCGTTTTGCTTTCTTGTGGTTCGCAGGCGGCGAAACATATCATTGCCACCGCAAGAGCGAACATACTATGTTTGGCTTTCATTGTCGTACGTGTTATTTGGTTGGATTAATAACTTCAGTTGACGAGTTGACGAGAAGTCGAGTTGACAAGAGCGTTCGCCGCTCTGCCACTAAGCATTTGGCTTAACTCCTTAACAGCCTTACTACTTTACTCCTAGAAGTGAAAAGGTGAAATAATGGCAAACGCCACCAATGCTATTGGCTTAACTCCTTAACTCCATAACTCCTTAACTCCTCATTAATACGGATTTTGTGTAAGGTTCGGATTCAGTCCTATCTCCGATTGCGGTATGGGCAGATAGCGTTTGTTGTCGGTATAGCCCTCTATCAAGTTGCCGCGCCCTGTGCGAACAAGGTCCCAATAGCGATGGCTTTCCATAGCCAACTCAACGCGCCGTTCGTGATAAACTGCTTTCAAGGGGTCGCTCTTATAAGGACTTTCGCCCAAACCCACACGTTTTCTCACGGCATTGAGCGGCGTTTGCCAATCGCTGCCATTGTGTGCGGCGGCCTCGGCCTGCCAAAGTAGCACATCGGCATAGCGTATCACTCGCACGTTAAGACTTGCCGCATCTTCCATAGACGGGCGTTGGCTCTTGGGCAACGTACCTTTACGACGGCAATAACCCACAGCAGGCGCATCGGGATTATGCACTGGGTCGTAGTTGGTGTAAATGGTTTCCTCGTCGTCGGTTCCTTGCCACAATACGTCGCCATGCTTGATGATGGTCCATTCGCGACGTGGGTCGCCCGGTTCAAACTCGTCGTAAAGGTTCTGTGTAGGCTGGTCAAAACCCCATCCGCCGTTTCGGTCGTCGCGCGAGCGTTGGTATATTTCAATCATACTTCCCTCGTTCTCGTCGCCCCATTGCGTCATGTTGAAGTCTTTAAGCTGAACATCAAACACCGACTCCACGCCGTTGTCGGTGGCAATGGTAAAGAGATCGCCGTAATTGGGTTGCAAGCTATAATCGCCAGAGGCCACAATCTCCTTGGCCAAGGCCTCGGCCTCCTTCCATTTCTCCTGCCAAATGTAGCATTTGGTAAGGAAGGCGGCAGCCGAACCCCACGTGGCGCGCCCCAAATCCTCTGCGGGTTGGTTCTTCTTATGGGGCAGTTCTTGCATGGCGGCCTTGAAATCGGCCTCCACAAAGGCCCAGCATTCCTCCATCGATGCCCTTCCGCCCTTGTATTCGGAGGGTTTCAACAGATGGTCTACCAACGGAACAGCCCCGAAAACCTTCATCAAACAGAAGTGGTAATACCCTCTCATAAAGCGCGCCTCGGCTATGAAACGGCGTTGGGCGGCCTCGCTGATGTTGGCATTGCCCTTAACGCCTGCGATAACTCGGTTGGCGCGGTTTATTCCTTCGTATTGTTGTTGCCACGCCGTTGAGAGTTGTTCCTGTTCGGGCGAGGCGCGAAAGTGTTCTATGTCGTACATCTCAGGCTGGTCGCTGTCTCCGCCGCCGCCTTTCGTTGCATCGTCAGAGGCTACGTCGCCGATGGCCCAATCAAGATATTGTATGTAACCCATCCAGCCGGCCGGGTCGTATGCGCCCACGAGCGTGCTTTTGGCCGCATTCTCATTGGCAAAGAACGTATTTTGGTCGATGCTGGGCACAGGTGTGTCGAGAAAACCTTCGGGGTCGCAAGCTGCAAAGCCCATTGCCATCGGCATGATGATATATATAAGGTGTCGCTTCATTTTCGTTGCGGTTTAGGTTGTTGTGTAATGTAATGGATGTAAAAGGGAGGCTGAACCGCGGTTTAGAACGACAGTTCTAAACCCACCGAGTAAAGTCGGGGTGTGGGATAATAACCGCGGTCCACGCCAATATCGAGGGGTTCCGACCCGCCTCGCATGCCTATTTCGGGGTCGAGACCTGTATATTTGGTAAACGTATATAGGTTTTGGGCATTGAGATACACGCGTGCTTTGGTAAGTTTGGCCTTGCGAACCCATGCGGCAGGTAGTTCGTAGCCCACTTGCAGCATCTTTATGCGCAGGTACGAGCCGTCTTCCAGGTAGCGGTCGCTTTGCAATATCGAGTTGTTGCTGTCTGTTCCGCCCATGCGTGGGTAGCGTGCATCGGTTTGTGTGCCTTCGCCGTGCCAACGATTAACCATGTCGCGCGAGAAGTTGTAGCTCAGGTTGCCTGTCGAAAGACTGTAAGTAGACGGGCCATTGTACAGTTTGTTGCCGTAAACGCCTTGCAGAAGTAGGCTTAGGTCGAAACCTTTATACGATAGGCTGCCGTTGAGCGAGTAAGAGAACTTGGGCAGCGGACTTCCCAAATAGGTGTAGTTCTCTGGTGCCATCAAGTCGTCTTTGTTCACCGTTTTGTAACGAACGTCACCCGGGGCCACGTTCTTTTGCGCCTTTTGTGCATTCACCTCGTCCCAGTTTTGGAACAGTCCATCGGTTTTCAGTCCGTAGAACTGCGCCATGGGTTTGCCCACGATGGTACGTGTGAGGTACACCGAGTTCATG
>CAUPVH010000031.1:0-8804 GCA_963514635.1 uncultured Prevotella sp.
CCTATCTGATACTCGGAATAGCACAGTGCAGAAACAACCAAAAGCAAGAAGGCATTGCCAACATAGAGAAAGCAAAAAGCTTAGGCAACCCCCAAGCCGACACCTTCCTGAACCAATTCAAGTAAGAAAGCAACCAGCAATGCACCCCATATTGAGTTAATTCAGACAAAGACATTGTGAGCAATACGCACCATCTTGAACTAATTCAGAGAAAGGCATAACCAGCAATGCACCCAAACTTGAACCAATTCGGAGAAAAACTTAACGGATAATTTGGTCAGAACGAATAAAAGCAGTAATTTTGCACGCAAATTCAGCGGTTCCGTAGCTCAGTTGGATTAGAGCAACAGCCTTCTAAGCTGTGGGTCTTGGGTTCGAACCCCAACGGAATCACTTAAAGAGGGACACCTAAAACAGGTGTTCCTCTTTTTGTTATTACAGCAATGTTATGCCTTTGCGCCCACTATAAGCTTGTTGGTGTGAGCATTAAGGTGCATAAACAATTCTTCATCCCAAAGAGCGGCTTTCTCGCATATTATGCGTACTTTTGCCTTAGCAACATGTTGGGTAGAACATTTTTCTTGCAACGCAGAAACAAGCCAATGCGCGAAGTGGCGAAATGCCAAGTTACTTATTTGTTGCCAAGAAGGGCATAACCTGCTTAAATTCGGAGGATTGCACAATGAAGTTGTCGCACAAGGAAGATTACTTGCTATGGACATTCTGACACATTTCAGAACGATAGAAGAACTAACGAAGACACTCGCACGCGAACAGACATTGCTAAGCGAGATGTTTGAAAAGCGAAAGCTGTTGAAGTTTCCGCGAGGGCTGGCCATCGACCTGGTGGAAGGAAACGAAACCCGACTAAAACGTCTGGTGGACTATGGCGTGCTTGTGGAAAGCGACTACCTGAACTTCTTTGAAGAGGTGCTGAACGTGAATGAAGAAATAAGCGTGTTGAGCGTGCAAGAATGTATCAACACGCTGAAAGAGCATATCGGCTATTTTCTGCAAGAAAACAACGTTAACCGCAAGGCCGGCTATCAAGACAGCGTGAGGCAACTGTTGAAGAAGACTGGGTTTAGGACATTGAAGAATGTGGTTGACCTGAAACGCAACATGGACAACGCCTATAAGCAAGAGCCTACCTACAACATAAAGAAACAACGACTGCAAAACCTGGACGAAAAAAGCCACAGCATACGGGCAATGATAAAAGAATGCGAAAAGCTGATGGATACCGAACAGGCCTTCTTCATCATGGCCAACGACCCACACATGGCTAAGACGTGCAGCGACGTGAGGCACGATTTTGTTGAGGCCTATCATGCCTTGATGGAAATAGACAGGCAGATTATTGTGTACATCAACCAAATTGACTTGCAAAACCAGCTGTATAAGAAGATACGCAAGCTGAAATACCTGCAAGACCAACTGCTTATAAAAACCGACACGAACATTGTGCAGGTGCTTGAAGACACGAACCCGCTATGGATGGAAGGTAGGCAGTACAGCAAAATACGCCTTTCGCTGGAAATGCTGAGAGAGAACGAAGGGGTGGCAAAGGTGCTAAGGCGAATTGCCGAACACAACGGTGTGCAGAAAACGGCACGCACAGAGGCGGAGCCACTGACCGACGAGGACTTGCAGGAACATGTGCAACAGTTGAAGGAGGTGGACCCTGCGGAGGTGTGGAACGCTTTTGCGGCATCGGGTTACAACCTGTTTGAGTTCGTTCTGGCATATAACTATAAGGTTGAGCGCAATATTGAAGACCACGCCACCCTATTTTGCCAACTGGTTATACTACATGCTGACGAATGCAAGCTTACTGGCGAATATGCAACTTATCAAGATATTGAATACCCCATCGTCTATGCGAAATAATACACAACGAATATACGAACGACTGAGCCGAGGAGAATTTCTATCGGTGGACAGTACAGACAGTACGGTTAGGCATCTGTATGAAGACATAGAAGAGAACATGAACGACTATGCCGACTACTTTAAGGAAATAGGACTAAGGCTTGAAACGGGCAACGGATATTTCTACCTGTCGCGGATGGGGGAAAACAAACAAGCCATAGAGAGCAAGCTGGAGAGTTTCGCCAAATGGCTAGACTGCCTTGACTTCCTGAAATGTTATAACCAGTCGTTTACGGCCGGATATCAGTTTCGTAAGAGCAACCTGATAGAACAGATAAGTCTTGACATTGAATTGAAGGAGAAGGCCGGACACTTGTTTAAGAAATATGGTGTGGGTTCTAACTTAGAGATTGTAAACAAGCTGCTGCAAGAGATGGGAAACATGGGCTTTGCCGAATGCGTAAGCGAACAAGACGAGACGTACAAGGTTACTTCGGCATTTCGCTATGCAGAAGAACTTGTAAACATGATACAAATAGCCAACGAAGATGAAGTTCCTGAATAAAATCGTGTTTGTAAATAGCGCCAATATTCCGTATGCTGAAATTTCGGTAGACGGAAACGTGCACTTCACAGGTACGCAGGGCGTGGGCAAAAGCACCGTGTTGCGCGCGCTATTGTTCTTCTATAACGCCGACAAACATAGGCTGGGCATTCAGCAAGGGCAGAAATCGTTTGACGAGTTTTACTTCCGCCAATCTAACTCGCACATCCTTTACGAGGTGATGCGCGACAATGGCGCATACACCATCTTGGTAAGTCGGTACCAAGGGCGTGCGTCGTGGCGATTTATTGATGCGCCTTATCAGCGCGAATGGCTGGTAGACGAAGACAAACAGGTGCTGAGCGACTGGGTGAAGATACGCGAACGCATTGATAGGAACATTCCTGTAACGGCAAGGATTGATTCGGGCGTGATGTTCAGAGACATCATCTTTGGAAACACGCGCGACAATAAGTACACACGCTATGCGCTAGTGCAGAGCACCCACTATCAGAATATACCCCGAAGTATACAAAACGTTTTCTTGAACACTAAGCTTGATGCCGACTTCGTAAAGAATACCATCATACAATCGATGGCCGAAGAGGAGCTGCCCATTGACTTGCAAACCTATCGACGACTAGTAACCGACTTTGAACGCGAGTATGATGAGATTGACTGCTGGTTTAGGCAGGCACGAGACGGCAGCTACCCCGTGCGACAACAAGCATCGAAGATTGCAGAACAAGGTAGGAAGGTTGTGGCCTTAGACCAACAACTGAGGGACGTGTGGCACATGCTGAACCATGCGGTGGCCGACAACGAGCAACAGATACCACTGTTGGAGGCAGATGCAGTAGAGACCAAGGCAACCATAGAGAAAGAACGCAACCGCGAAAAGGAACTTACGGCCGAATATTATAAGGAGAACAACTCGCTTAACCAAAAACTGGGTGGCAAGAAACAAAAGTTAGATGAGGTGTTGCAGGCAAGAAAAGAATTTGAGACTATGGGCATCGAAGACAAACTGAAACTTGCCAGTCGGGAAGACACGATAAAGAAAGAGGCTGACAATAAGCAGACTTTGCTAAACGACTTGCTGAAAACTCATGCCTCGATTGAAGAGAAATACAACATTGCCAAAGCTAAATTGGAGAATGCGCAACAAGCATTTGACAACGACCAAAAAGAACGTTTCTACCAAGAACAAGACAAAATACAAGCAGAACGTAAGCGGCTGGAAGACGAACGAACAAAAAACAGAAACCAAAGGACGGACGCTTTTGCGGCATGGCGACACGAGTCGGACGAACGTTTGCAGGCGTTGCAGGCCGAACAACATAGGGCTGACGCTGCATTGAAAGAACTAAAATCGTGGCATCCCTTGGCCAACGAGATGCAAACCATAGCGGAGCAGATTAGGACACTAGACGTAAAGGAGAAGGAAAATGCCGCACAGCAGGCTGTTGTTAAAAGTCAGATGGAACAACTTACGGCCGAATTTGAAATGAAGGAGGCCGAAATGAAAAAGATTGCACAACGCGAACAAGAACAGTTTGAGGCAAGCCGCTCATCATGTCGCGAGCAGATTGCAAAGATAGAAGGTTTGTTGTCGCATCTGGATGGTTCGTTATACCAATGGCTGAACGAGAATGTAGAGGGATGGGAGAACACCATCGGCAAGGTGGTTGACGAGGAGAGAATTCTCTACGCACAGGGTTTGGAACCAAGGCTAGACACTTCGGCCGAGGGTTTGTTTGGCGTGCATCTTAACTTATCAGATGTTGGTGCGACACATCGAACTCCCGACGAATATCGAAAAGAAAAGAAAAGGCTTGAAGAAGAGCTGCAACAGATAAACCGCCAACTGAACGATTTACCCCTTACGCTTGAAGAAGACACGGCAAAACTTGGAAAGAAGTATGCCACAATGCTGAACCCCTTGCGCCAAAAAGCGACCCATCTGCGGGTGGAAGAGGAACAGATACCTACGAAACGACAAGACCTGCAAAACCAACAGCACAAGCTGGAAATGGACGAGCAGGAAATGATTGAACAAGAAAAGGAGGTACGCGAACGGGCGTTTAACGCGGCCTTGCTTTGTGTGCAGGCAGAGAAGGATGAACGGGAGAGACATGAAACACTGCATAAGAAGGATTTAAAAGAACTGGACTTGCACTTCAACAGGCAATCGAAGGAGTTTGAAAGCAAACTCTGCGCTTTTCAAATGGCTTTGGAAACAGAAACAAAAGCTAGACATGAAGAGTTTTCCAACCAAAAGAAACAATTGGAGGAGCAACAAAGGGCAGAGTTGTCGGGAAAAGGCGTAGACGTGAACTTGCTGGGACAATATCGCCGGGCCATAGAACAACTTGCGGACTTGCTACAACAAATAAACAAAGAACGGCCTATGGTTATTAGGTATCGAGACGCTCAGCAGAACCTCTTTGCTAAGGAACCCGAAATACGAAAGGACATAAAGGACATTGAGCAGCAACTAGCCAGGATGAGTAAGCGATATGAAGACAAGAAAACAAGGGTGGAAAAGAAACGGCAGGAACAGGAAGAACGACAAAAGGCCATTAGTAAAGACCTTACTCGTCGCCGCGAAGGACTGAACTTGTATCACCAAATGGTGGAGAACGAACATCTTGTACCCGAAACACTGCTTGCAGACAACAAACCTGTTGCAACTAAGCAAGACTGCCAACAGCTGTTGAGCCTGCTAAGAGGTTCGGTTAATCAGAAGCGTGAAACGATTGAAAGGACATACTTGGCCGTATCTCTACCGAGATTGGCAGTTTGCTGAAACGGAGGTCGGATGTAGATGGCGTAATACTAGACATTAACCGCGACTTCGTTGAGAAGAATTTTGCCGGCGTAATCAAAAGCATTGAACTAAGGGCAGACGAATCGTCGGACAGGCTGATGCAATTGCTCATGTCTATTCACAACTACACCGCTGAGAATGCCTTCTCGATTGGTGAGCTGAACCTTTTTTCTAACGATAATCGCGATGAGGTGAACCGTAAGGTAGTGGATTACCTCAAAAGTCTTTCGCATCAGTTGCAGAACGAGCCAAGTCGAACAACTGTTTCGCTGGGCGACGCATTCCGCTTGCAGTTTCGCGTAAAGGAAAACGACAACGACACTAATTGGGTTGAACGCATCAACAATGTTGGTTCTGATGGTACAGACATCTTGGTGAAGGCAATGGTGAACATCATGCTCATCAATGTGTTTAAGAAAAAGGCCGCTCGAAAGAGCGGAGAGTTCATCGTGCACTGCATGATGGACGAGATTGGACGACTGCACCCGAACAATATTAAGGGCATTCTGCAATTTGCCACCTCGCGTAACATTTATCTTATCAACAGTTCTCCAACATCATACAACCCTTACGACTATCGATATACCTACTTGTTGAGCAAGCAAGGCGTGAAAACGCGAGTGGAAAAATTGTTGAAACGTACCCCATAAGATTATGGCAATAGGAAAAGCGATACAAAGTTTGGTTGCTGGGGAACAGGTGGCAGGGTCTAAAATAGGTGGAAAGCTACTCGAAGAACTGTTGTCGGAGGGCTTGCTTGTGGTTGTTGCTCGTGGTTCGAGGAAGTCGTACCGCGCTCGCGACATTGAAACGCTGAAGAGGTTTCTTACAGATAAGGACGAAAACTATCGTGTACTTGAAGTGGAGAACGCAGAAACACGTGCTGCTATGGCCAACAAAACGGGTAATTCGAAGTTGATGACGGTTCGTTCGTGTCCTGGTTTTCCTGTTAACAGCTACGAACCCATTGCGTGTCTGCTAAACGATGAGCCATTTGTGGTTAATCCGCATGAGGGTAGCTTTTTGTTCGTTACACAATGGGAGAGTTTCAAAATACCTGCAGACGTTATCGTTATCGGAATAGAGAACATGGAGAATTTTAGGCTAATTCGCAAGCAAAAGAAGTTTTTTGAGAATTATCTGCGCGCACATGCACTGCCCACGAAAACTCTTTTCGTGTCGCGCTACCCACAATCCAACGACCTAAGGAAATGGCTCACGGGCATACCGAATCGTTATCTGCATTTCGGCGATTTCGACTTGGCAGGAATACACATCTTTCTGACAGAGTTTGAACGACATATTGGAAATGCGCGCGCATCGTTCTTAATTCCTTCTGACATTGCCGCCCGATTGAAATCGGGGTCTAGACAGCGATATGATGAGCAGCATGCCATGTTTAAAGAAATGCAGACTGACGTGCGAGAGCTTGGACAACTAATAACGCTCATCCATCAAGAACGAAAAGGTTACGACCAAGAGGGATATATATAAATAGGTGTTTGGCTAAATAATGCCAAGGAGGAACTATCCGATAAAGCAGGCTTGCCGTGCTCGGGGAAATTCTTCTGAACTTAGACAAAAGAGAAAGTATATACATGACGAGTATTCAAATCATTCGGGGCGACTTTCAAAAAGAACTGAAATTGCCCATCGCCGAAGGAGTAAAGGCGGGGTTCCCCTCGCCTGCCGACGACTATATACATGAGACTCTCGATTTCAATAACGACCTCATACGCAATCCCGAGGCCACTTTCTATGGCAAAGTAGAAGGAGACTCGATGATAGAGGCTGGTATATGCAATGGCGACATTGCCGTTATCGACCGCTCTATTGAGCCAAGAGACGGTGATGTTGTGGTGGGCTACATCAATGAAGAGTTCACCATCAAGTATCTTGACCTTAGCCATCGCGAGGAAGGGTATATCGAATTGCGGCCGGCCAACTCAAACTTCAAGCCCATAAGGATTGATGAAGACGACGCTTTTGAGGTGTGGGGCGTGGTTGTTTGGACGATTAAGAACTGGAGAAAATACTAGAAGATGTACGGAATTGTTGACTGCGATAATTGCTACGTATCGTGTGAGCGTGTATTTAGGCCTGACCTGAACGGCAAACCCGTTGTTGTGCTCAGCAATAATGATGGCTGTGTGGTGGCACGTTCGAACGAGGCCAAACTCATGGGCATCAAGGCTGGCATGCCCTACTACCAACTAGCAAAGCAGTTTCCTAATCAAGACATCGCTGTGTTTTCGTCAAACTACGAACTATATGGCGAATTGACAGGACGCGTGGTGGAGATTATCAGGAAAGAGTCGCCTGCATACCTCAGATATAGCATCGACGAATGTTTCGTTTATTTTAATGGAATAGGACAGTTGGACTTAAAAGGCTGGGGAGAAAAGCTGCACAAGAAAATTAAACGTAGCGTTGGAATGCCAACAAGTATTGGCATTGCTCCCAACAAGACTCTTGCGAAGATGGCTGGTCATTTTGCAAAAAAACATCAGGGTTACCATCATTGTTGCCTAATCGACAACGACGAGAAACGTATTAAGGCACTGAAACTATTTCCTATTGCCGAGGTTTGGGGGATTGGACGACGTTATGCAACACGCCTCCAAACTATGGGCGTTAAAACGGCGTTCGATTTCGCTGAGCGTAATCTTTCGTGGGTAAGAGCTACATTTAAAAACATCGTGGTTGAACGAACATGGCACGAACTGAACGGAGAAGATTGTGTACCTAATGAGGAGCTGGCTAAGAAGAAATCTATTTGTATAAGTCGCTCTTTCAATGGTATGATAACAGATCTTGACGGCCTGCGCACCCACGTGTCTAACTTCGCCGCCCGATGTTCAGAAAAACTACGTCAGCAAGGAACGGTTGCCTCCATCGTTGGCGTATTCCTTCACACTAATGCCTTCCGCGAGGACTTACCGCAATATTGGAACTTTCAAGAAATGCGACTCATTACGCCCACTAACAGCTCCATAGCCATTGTAAAGGCCGCCAACAATGTGCTGCAAAAATTATATCGACAAGATTATCATTATAAGAAAGCTGGTGTTATTGTCATGGGAATAGCGCCAAACGCTCCCATCCAACAAGATTTCTTCGACATAACTGCCGAACAGATTGAGAAGATGCGCCAACTGGATGCTATCGTGGACCGCCTTAACAAAGTTAATGGTATTGAGTTCATCGTTCTTGGTAGTCAACAATATACATCCAAAGGCTGTGAGGGAAAAGCTTATTCCTTTACTAATGCCATTAAACATGATTTTAGGAGCAAAAATCCAACCACCCGCTGGAAGGATATCATAACATTGAAATAACACGCATCCTAACTGCTAGGCTGACGAGAGCTTACATTTGTCTTGCTAAACCAAGCTGGTTATATACTGGGTTCACTAAATTAATCGAGCTAAAAATGAAATCAAGCCTTATACACAGCAGATTTTATTTTGATTTCTTGGCATCGTTAGCCAGTGACACCTTGTGTAACATTTCCAATTTTGCTTTGACGTACAAATAGTTTTTTCCATTGGTGGTATG
>CAUPVH010000032.1:0-8780 GCA_963514635.1 uncultured Prevotella sp.
GTGGTAGACTTTCAAGTTTTATTGTAAGTTTGTCCACTCGTTAATATGTCAACTAACCAATCTAAAAATAATGATGGAAGTCTTAGGCGGTTAATCTAGGATAACTAATAAGATTAGAAGGACTAGAAATACTAGAACGGCGTAATGTATGATACTAAGCCATTGTTTTGCTAGCATGGTGGGATGAGCGAGGTGCAATGTGGCAAAAGAAGAGAGGGTCGATAACGCCATATCGACCCTCTTTGTATAGGTAAAGAAATTTAAAAAGTTCTTTTGAGCGGTTTAAAGAAACGCTGCTAGGCGGCGTTTCGCCACAACAAGTGGCGTTGTGTGCCGCGGCTCATTTTTTGCGCTTAAACAGATAAGCGTCGTTTCCGTAAACCAGATAGCCCTTGTACGTTTTGTTTTCAAAGACCTTAGACGAGAACCTGCCCAACACAAAGGCTGGAGCAGTGCCGAAATGTAAAACCGTTCCCTCCAAGGAACTGACTTTGGCAGCTAGCCCTGCACTGTAAAAGAACTGGCCAGAGATGGTTACTTCGGGACTTACAGACACTTGCCCGTCTTGCGGACCCACTGCGGTGGCGACGTAATCGTTGTCGAGCATGCCCGCATATTGCCCGCCGGCGATAGACAACGAGCCTTGCTTTGCCGAGAACGTAACGGGGAATGCGAAGGGATTGGCAGTGAAGGTGAGCATCAGTTTCTTGTCTTCCTTGTGCAATTTCACCGCGTAAACGTTTTTAACGGGCTTGCGGTTCTCGTCTGTTTCGGTAAGTTGCAGATAATACTCGCCTAGCACGTCGCGGTCCAGGTCTATTTGCATAACACTGATGGTGTCTTTGCCCACCGTGGTTTCAACCACAAATTGGCCCATGCGCACGTGTCCTTCGTTGTTCTCGGTGGTGATGATGGTCACCTCGCCCTTCTCGTAGGTTGTGGTTAACCAGCTGTCTAGCGATTTGATGCTGATGTCGAACGTGCTTTTAACCTTATATGTAAGGGTGTCGGCTTTGTCGCCCATAACGAGTTGTTCGGGCAAGTCGATTTGCGTAACGGGGCCTTGCTGGTCGATGGCAACGATGGTTGAGTCGCCGTCGGCCGATTTAATGACCACCGTTGTGTGTCTCGATTGCATGTCTTTGTTCACATCGGCCGTCACGGTTACAAGTTTCCCCTTTGTTTCTGCCTTAGCCCAGGGTGCTTGCGCATAGGCTTTCGTGGCATCTACGTTCACAAAGATGCTGTCTGTGCCGCCCAACGCATCGAAAGATGTGTTTGCCGACACCACTTTCAGCGTGTGCTGACTTACCTCGTTGGTTATGTCGTCGTTGCCGCAGGCTGCCAATAGGCAGAGAAGGGCACAGGCAATTATCGTGGTGAATTTAATTTTCTTCATTTCCATTTGTGCTTAGTCGTTATTAATCTTGGTCATACCCTTAATCAATGCTATCTTGGCACTGCCGTTTACCAGTACGGTGGTCGACTCTCCCACTTTCTTCGAGCCGTTATATTCGATGATAATCATCGAGTCGAGGTTGATGTAGCCTGCAAGAGTGGATGTGAAGGTGAGGAAGACGCCTGGCTTGTTGAAGTCTTTGTTTACGACAAAGCCCAGCAAGTCGAACTTGAACACCTGGCCCGTATCTCCGGCATCCCACGAGCACATCCAGTGTTCGTGCTTGTTTGGGTCGGTGTATATCTTTTCCGGGCTCCATGTTAGCGTTCCTGTTTTCTTGTCGTAGACGAACGTGAGCTTGAAGTCGGGCGACAAACCTTCCATCCAATAGGTCTTTTCATCGCCTGCGGGAACCATCTTTACCTTTACCGAGGCGTTCTCGTATTCAAAGTTATACGTGCCCGCATAGTCGGCATAGCGCATGTAGTCTGTGGTGAACACCATGTCGGTGGTGCCTGTGTCGCTGCCTGTGAAGGTGAGTTTGTCGATGTCGTAAGTGAAGTTTTTCACCCATTTGCCGGCAATTGCCACAGGGGCTTGCAGCTCAATGCCGTTTTCGGTGTAGCAGAAGGGTACGTAAACCACACAGTCTTTGATGGTGAACCTGGCACGTCTAGTCGAGGAGAGGTACAGCTTGGTGGTGTCGTTGCCTGCAATGTTCTTATAGTTAAACTTAACATTGTCGGCCACATCTTTCATTTTCCCGATGTGTTCCTTCCAGTCTACGTTGTCGTTCAGTCGCGTCATCACCATCTTGTTGTGGAACTTCTTGCCCTCGACGAAGATGGAGTCGTTGGTTACGCGCTGAATGATGAACTCGTAGTCTTGTCCCTTTCCGTCGTCGTCCCTTTGTGAGGGGTTAGACAGATAGTGGAAAATCTCGTTGTACGTGTTGACGGTGAGCACTGGCCCCATGTCTTTCTTGATGTCGTAACTCGATGTTGAGGCTTTGTCGGCATCGGTCAGTTCGCTTGCAACTGTTACTTTTCCGTCCTTGAACTTCATCAGATATGTGTATCCGCCGCCAGAGTAACGCGGCTCTGTCCAAAGGTTGAGTTTCCATCCGTTGGGTGCCGACTCCAACACTTGCTTGTAATTCTCCACGGCTTTGTCGAGCCTTTGTGCGGCAGGCTCGTCAAACACCTCGTTATCGTCGTGCAGACACGCGGCGAGCAGCATTGTTGCCACAAGTGCCTGCATGCAAATCAATATCTTTTTCATAAGCTACGTTCCTTTTTTTAGTTTAGTTGGTTCAAGTCGAGGTGGCCAATCTCCGATGCTCTGCGAAGCACAATGCTGCGCAATTCGTCGATGTCCAGTTTCCACGAGTCTCTCATGTACGCCCTAATCAAGTCTAGTTTGGCTTGTATGTATGGCGCACCGGTAGTTCCTGCCGTGGTCATCATCTTTTTCCAGTCGGCAGGCGAAGTGGTAACATATACGGAAAGCATCTCCGCAAAGTCTTCAATGGGTTCGCTCATGGCGTAAGGCGTTACGAACCCCTTTTTGTTTGCTGCCGCTTTGCGTATGAGATACCAGTCGCCGCTTACGTAATTTCCCTCGGATATGTGTTGGAAATTCTCATCGTAGGGTATCTTCTGGTTCAAGATGTGCGTAAACTCGTGGTGCATGGTGTGGAAGTAGTACTCGTTAACGGTGGCATAATCGGTGAGCATCTTGTCGGTTAGATTGTTCACCATGTAGAGTGTTATCACCAATCCGCCTTCGGCCGTGCCGAGAATCATCGTGCCTTGTCCGCTGTTGTATGCGGGCGAGCCAATCAGGTGGATAATTCGGGGCACGTTGGCCTTGACGAAGTTTGGTCCCACACACTCTGCATAGGCATCAAACCAGAGATATTTGGCGATGATGGCCAGCTTGGCCGACTTGGCCGAATCGGCCGGAACGAGATGATATTTCATGTCGCTATATATATCCTCCATCTTATATTTCACGTCGATGTTGTAGGGATAGGTATAGTTAGCGAGCAACCACTTGTCGAAATTGTCGCGATGTACGGTTTTTCCCCCAAAGATGCTGTCGCTCGATGGATTGTCTTCCGAGCAAGAATTGAAGCCCAACGACAATATTGCCGCCAAGGCAAATAAGCAAATCTTCTTCATATTCTACGCGTTTTTGTTTTACTTGTTTCTGGGATTTGCCGTAAGTCCGGCTGTTATAACGTCTTGTGGCAGCTGTATTGCGCGGCGCAGGTCGTTCACCGTCAGCGAGTCTTTAACGTCTGTGATGTGGCTACTTGCGTTCAGCGTGCGGCGGTAGATAACTATTCCGTAGCGTTTAACGTCTTGCAGTCGCCAGCCTTCGCCCACGGTCATGATGCGCCTAAGGTGCAAGATGGCGTGCAGCAGCGGTTCTTGCGTGGTGGGTTCGATGCTGAAGGCGGTGTTGAATTTCTTTTTGGGCGTTGGTGCTGTTGGCGTGTAATAGCTTATTCCGTTGTAGAAATTCTTGATGCCTTCCAGCGTAACGCCCAGTGCGCCGCTCGAGTAGGCCTTCACTTCGGTGTTCAAATCTGCTGCCGCAGCATCGTAGTTGCCCAGCATGGCGTTGGCTTCGGCGCGCACAAGCAGGGTGAGGTCGGTTGTAAGCACGGCGTAGGCCGAGTGCGCAAAACCTATGCCTGCCTGCACATCGGTGTATTCGAAGGCGTAAGGAACCTTGTTGATGAAGTACTTCGACAGGCTGTTGTTGCTCCAAACGGTGTAGCCGAAATTGCTGCTGCGCCCCCACGGACCTTGCGATTGCAGGTCTTCTTTTTCTGAAATGAGCTGCCCGTGCGCATACTTGTTGCCCATGCGGTAAGGGCCTAGGAGGGCGCCCGCCTGCGAATGAACCGTCTGTAACAGCAGGTTGGCCTGGCTGGATACGTTCACATAGGCATTCGGGGCTATCTGCCCGTTCACCGAGAGGGCGTTGAACGCTTTCCAATCGCGTAACTTCGAAGAGGCGTCTGCGCCCAATACGCGTGTGGCATAGGCCACGGCCTTGGCGTACTTTTGGTAATATAGGTTGAAAAGTGCAGCGAAGGCGTAGGCCGCATTGCGGGTGAAGTGGTACTTGGGACGTGAATAGTTGTCGGTTACCAGCGGCAGGCCCTCTTCAATGTCGCGGTTTATCTGCTCGTAAAAGGCTGCCAGTGTGCCGCGTTCGTACTTGGTTCCTACCGTCGTTTCGGGGCGTGTGGGGTAGGGCAGTCCCAGGTTTTTGCTGGCCGTCGTTGGGTCGTAGGCCATGCAAAAAGTGTTGGCAAGGGTCAGTGCAGCGTATGCGCGGCACAGCAAAGCCTCGCCTTTCGAGGGCATCAGGTCGCTGTTGTTGCCCTGTTGTTCTATCGTTTGGAGGGCTGTGTTGGCCGTAGCCATGGCCGTGTACAGGCTGTTCCACAGCTCTTGCGGCGATTCAGACTCTTGTGTCTCGGTGATGTCGCTCCACGAGTAGGCCTGGTCGTAAAATCGTCCGTCGCTTCCCCAGCCCGTTACGTCGAACTCGTCGGCATTGTCCGAATACAGTTCTGCCAGATAGGCAGGGTTGTGGTCGGGGTAGGCCGAAACGAGGTATTTCTGTATTTTCTCTTTGTTGTTCAGCTCCATGCGGTTGTCGGGCAGCTTGTCGAGAAACTTGTCGCACGAGGTGATGCCCAATGTTGTTGCGGCCAACAACACATATATGTAGATGTTTCGCTTATTCATAACTTATTCTTTTATTTGTTTATAAACCGAATTTGAGGGTCATTGTAAACTGGCGTGGTATGGGGGCGGCCACGCCTCCTGCGTTAACAAACTCTGGGTCTTGGCCGTTCAACTTCTTGTCTGCATAGATGAGGAACAGGTTTGTGGCTTGGAGTTTCAGCGAGAGATTGGTGAAGGGCGTTGACCTAAGCATTGCTTTGGGGAAATCGTAGCCCAGCGAAATCTCTTTCATGCGTACGAAGTCGCCTTTTGCCGTGCGGTTGCTCGTGTAGTTATAGGCGTTGTAGGCTATGCTCAGGCTCCTGTTCGATGCATAGCTGCGGTAGGGCAGTATGGTAGGAACCGAGGTTGTTTCTTCGTCGCCGGCTTGCATCCAGCGGTTCTTAAACTCCTTGGTCATCGAGGTGAGGTCGTTGTATTGTGCGCTGAAGATGCGGTCTAGGCGCACATAACTGCCGAACGAGTAGGTAAGGAATACGTTCAGTCGCCAGTTCTTCCACTTAAATTCGTTGCCTAGCGACCCCGTTATCGTGGGTTCCGTCGGTCCTTCGTAAATCAGGTAGCCGTTGCTGTTGCGGTTTTGGAAGTCGAGGTCGGTAGAGGTAAGCTCGCCTTTCTCGTTGAGATAGGTGGGTATGCCCTTATCGGTTAGCCCTTGGAAGGGCATCGAGAAGATGGCCCGATGCGGATAACCCTCCATCGTAAAGCCGCTGCTAGCCTCGCCGTTCACAAGGTCGATGGTTCGGGCTTGACTCATCAGCGAGGTTACCTCTGTCGTTACGTGCGAAAATATCACGTTGGTAACCCATGTTAGGTTGTTGTTCTTGATGTTTGTTGTTTGCACCGAGAGCTCTTGGCCTTGCGACTTCATCGTAGCGGTGTTGGCATACCTAATCACTTGTCCGCCTACGCCCTGCGTGGCTATGGGGCCGATGAGGTCGAAGTTGTTGCGCCAGAAGAGGTCGAACGTTACGTTGATGCGGTTGTTGAGGAAACCCAGTTCCGAACCGATGTTGAATTCGTGTTTCTTCTCGTACGTTAGTTGGGAGTTTTCCAGCTCGCTGGTCATGATACCCGACTCCTTGTCGGTTCCCACAATCCTGTATGGCGTGTACGCTTTGAGTATCTGGGTGGAGTTGGTGTAGGTTGCCGGACCAGGGTCGGCCGTAAGCGAATAAGAGGTGCGCACCATGGCATGCGTCAGTGCGTTGTTGAACGTTTTCTTAAACCACGGTTCTTCGCTGGCGTTCCAGCTTCCCGACACGTTCCATGTGGGCAACCAGCGTGCGCTTCGGCTCCTTCCTAGGCGGTTTGTTCCTTCGTAGCGGTAGGTGCCCGTAAGGTTGTAGCGTTGCTTATACGAGTAGGTGCCCGTGGCAAAGAAGGCCGCCGTGCGGTTGTGGGTGTTGTTGAGCGAGTAGTAAACGGCGTTGTCGTCTATGTTCTTCTTAAAGAACTGGTAGACGTAGAAGGGTATTTCGCCCCCGTCGTACTGCATGCCTACACCGTTGAAGTACGTGCGCCTGCGGTCTACGTTAGAAACGTCGATGCCGCCCAGCACGTTCACGGCGTGCGCGTTGTCGAACGTGTGGTTGTAATTGGCCGTGGCGCGCACGTCCCAGCTCACCTTCTGCAAGTCGGTCTTTTGGTAGAAACCGCCGTTAGGCAACACCGTTATCGGCAGCGCATAGGGGTTTGTGGGGTCTTTATATAGGTAAGTGTTGGCGTCGCGTATCAGCGCGTTGTCCATGGCCCTGTAAGCTAGGGCTTGGTTGGCGTACTCGGTAATCTTGTGCTCTTGTGTAGAGGTGTCGTATTGCACGGCGCCGATGATGGCCAATCGCAGGTCGTCGATGGGCTTGTAGGCCAGCTCGGCTTGGAATTTCGTGTTCAGCACGTTCATGTCTATCTTGTTGTTCTCCAGCTCGCCCAGTATGTTGAATGGTGCGTAGTTGGCGTGGTAGTACGTGTTGGGGTCGAGCGCGCGCGATGTGTTCAAGGCATACGAGTAGGGGTTAATGTCGAAATCGCGCTTCACTTGTCCGTTTACCACGTCCACATCCTGCGCCAGCGTACCCGGTGCTTGCTGTTTGCGGTACGAAACCGAGGCCAGCAATGTGAGCGAGAGATTGTCGAGCAGGTGATGGGTGGCGTTTACGTTGGCTGTGTAACGCCTCACGGCAGAAGACTTGTACCAGCCTGGGTCGGCCATGAACGACATCGACACGTAATAGTTAGACTTGCCCGTGCCGCCGCTCAAACTTACCGAGTGGTTTTGCATGAGTGCGCTAGAGAATAGCTGCTTAAACCAGTTGGTGTTGCGCATTTCGGCACTGTATAAGTAGGCGTCGCGGGCCTCTTGGGTGTTCTCCAAGAAGAATTGGCCCGTCTTGGGGTTGTAGGTGTTAATCAGTTCGTACATCTTTCCGTACACACCATAGTCGCTGCCGTTAAGCACGCTCGATAGGTTGAGCCAGCCCTTGTCTTGCATTTCCTGATAAATGCCCATCTGTTCTTGCGAGTTAAGGATGTTGAACTGACTGTAAGAAGGCACCAAACGCGAGGTGAACTCGCCCGTATAGTTAACGTGTGCCTGCCCCGAACGGCCTTTCTTGGTGGTGACGACGATAACGCCACTCATGGCGCGCGCACCGTATATGGACGTTGCCGAGCCGTCTTTCAGTATCTGAAAGCTCTCGATGTCGTCTGAGTTGAGGCCGGCAATGGCCGAAGAGATAAGCGTTTCGGCATCTCCCGACGACAGTGCATCGGCGCTGATGTCGGTAATGTCTTCTTGTACAACGCCGTCTACAACCCACAGCGGCTTAGAGTTGCCATAGATAGAGGTGGCTCCGCGCACGTGTATCTTAGGTGCCGTGCCGAACGTTCCCGACACGTTTTGCACGCTCACGCCGGCCGAACGGCCTTCCAACGAGCGGCTGATGTCTGCCATGCCGCTTATCAAGGCATCGGTTGCCTTAATCTTGTCGGCCGCACCGGTAAACGTTCGGCGGTCCATGTTCGACACACCCGTCACCACAACTTCGTTCAAGGTCTCGTTGTTTGGCGACAGCGTTATTTTCATTGTGGGCTTGGGGTTTAGCGTTTGCGGACGCATGCCGATGTAACTTGCAACAATTTTCTTGCCTTTTGGCACCGATAGGGTGAAGTTACCGTTTTGGTCTGTCACGGCACCTGTTTTCGAACCCTCCACAATGACGGACGCTCCAATGATGGGTTCGTTGTCTTCCGACGAGATAACTGTTCCGGAAACTTGTGTTTGCGCCGTCGCTATCCCTACGCTTATGAATAGCGCGACTAAAAACATCATTAGTCTTTTTTCCATAAATTCTCTCAATTAATTAATAATTCATACAACAAGTATATTTAGCAATCTTAATAGTTAATGAACTGGGGAGCAAACAATTGTTCTATTTCTTAATTTCGATGGTGGTGTTACGTGCAATGTTTTCTGCTTTTTTAATCGTTATCTCTTGTCCAAATAGGGGCTAAGTCGCCATCAAAAATATATGTGTGATGGATAGATAGCACGACTATACTGAATGCTTTCGTGTTGGCAAAAGTAACAAATCATAATTTAAAATCCAAAT
>CAUPVH010000033.1:0-8699 GCA_963514635.1 uncultured Prevotella sp.
ACACGCAGAACTCTTCCAAGCGCGGCATGTCGATGCCGTAATAGTCGGGATAGCGTATCTGTGGCGCGCTACTTACTACGATTATCTTCTTGGGGTGCAGCCTGTCGAGAATGCGAAGGATGCTTTTTTGTAGCGTTGTACCGCGTACGATGCTGTCGTCGATAATCACCAAGTTATCTTTTCCTGCGCGAATACTCTCGTAAGTAACGTCGTACACGTGCGAGGCCAAGTCGTTGCGCGAGTTTCCTTCGGCGATGAAAGTGCGTAGCTTGATGTCTTTCCACGCCACCTTGTCCAGCCTTACGGTGTTGCTAAGTATCTCTTCTAGTTCTTCGGCCGTGGGTGCATGGTCTAATGCCTGAATCTGAGCCACATGTTGTTGGCGCATGTAGCGTTTAAATCCTGCTACCAAGCCATAGAATGCCACCTCGGCCGTGTTGGGAATATACGACAGGACGGTGTTCTTCGTGTCGTAGTCGATGGCGCGAAGAATGGGATTTGTTAGCTGTTCGCCCAGTTTCTTGCGCTCCTTATATATGCTGGCGTCCGATCCGCGACTGAAATAAATCCTTTCGAACGAGCAAGAACTGTCGGCTTTCTGCTCCATGATGCGCTCGATGCGGCAGTCGCCGTCGCGTTTTACGATAAGTGCAGTGCCGGGTTCCAACTCTTTCACATCGTCGCACTCAATGGCGAAGGTGGTTTGCAGCACAGGTCTTTCGCTAGCTACAACGGCAACTTCGTCGTTCTTATAGTAAAAAGCGGGCCTAATGCCCCAAGGGTCGCGCATCGAAAACATCTCGCCACTGCCTGTAACGCCGCATACCACGTAGCCTCCATCAAAGTGGGGCATGGTGGTTCGCAGCACGTTGGCCACGTTTACGTTGTCTTCGATGTATTGGGTAATGTCGGTGTCGGTCAGTCCTAGTGCTTGTGCCGCCACGAAGTTGCGTTCCACTTCGCGGTCTAGTCGGTGGCCCATCAGTTCAAGCATAATGTAGCTGTCGCTGTAAATGCGCGGACATTGCCCTTGTCGGGTTAGGCGTTCGAATATCTCGCCGATGTTGGTCATGTTGAAGTTACCGCACAGGCTTAGGTTCTTGGCGCGCCAGTTGTTGCGGCGAAGAAAGGGATGCACATACGAAAGGCCGCTCTTACCTGTGGTAGAATAGCGCAGGTGTCCCATGTACAGTTCGCCTGCGAAGGGCAATGAGCGTTCGGCGTAGCGTGCATCGGCAAGGTGTTCGGCCGTTTCTTTGGCGAATCCCTTTTGCACCGTCGAGAATATTTCGGTGATGGCATTGCTGCCTTCGGCACGTTCGCGGAACATGTACTCGTGTCCCGGAGTGGTTTTCAGCTTAACGCACGACATGCCCGCAGCCTCTTGTCCGCGGTTGTGCTGTTTCTCCATCAGCAGATAAAGCTTGTTAAGCCCATACATCCACGTGCCGTATTTCTGCTGGTAATATTGTAGCGGTTTAAGCAACCTTATCATGGCCACACCGCATTCATGTTTTAATGGTTCCATCAAATCTTGTTCTTTTTGCCTAAGGTTTAAACAAGTTGAGGGATGTTGGCAAACATCCCTCAACGGCTTATAGTTGTTATTTTATAAGGCTCACTACTAATGTGCTAAGCGACAACACACTGCTTATCACCGAGAGCCAAATGGTTGTAGAGGCGCTTGTCTTCGAGTTGGCAGCCTTCGCCTTGTTCGGTTCTACATATATAACGTCGTTTTGTTGCAGATAATAGTAGGGCGAGTTGATGAGGTTGGCGTCGCGCAAGTCAATGCGGTGAGCCTCTTTGCGGCCGTCGGGGTTTTCGCGTAACAGCATCACGTTGTCGCGACGTCCGTAGATAGACAAGTCGCCCGCCTGAGCCAAAGCTTCAACGATGCTCATCTTTTCGCTCGTAACAGGTATTACGGTGGGTTTGTTCACTTCGCCCAGAACCGTTACTTGGTAACTAGCCATGCGAACCGTAACGATGGGGTTTTCGCTGGCGGCTAGGTAGCCCGATATCTTGCTCTTAATAAGGTCTTGGCATTCGTTCTTGTTCAGTCCGCCAACATGTACTTTACCAATTATGGGGAACTCGATGTCGCCGTTGTTGTCTACCAAGTAGTTTTGCAGGTTAGAACCTTGCGCCAGCTGGCCTTTCGTGCCAACACTGTTGCCCACCGTTAAGTTAAAAGGCGCGGCTGCGGCGGGGTCGGTTGTCACCACCGTGATAGACAACTGGTCTTTGGGCATGATTTTGGCTTCGTAAAGGCCCGTAGACTGCTCTAAACTAATGTTGTCGACGTTTTGAAAATACACAACATCTTTACTTCCACCACAACTCCCTAACAATAAAACGAATGTCAATAAGACAACTGAACTAAGAATTTTATTCATACCAATAATACAATCAATTTATTATGCTTGCAAATTTACGTTGTTTTTTCTGATTTCGCAAGACTTTAACCTATTATTAATGCGAGTTCGAGGTGTTGTTTTGCGCTTTTCGCCCATAAGGCATTGTTTGTAGATAAACAGAATAATATTTCAGAGTTATCGGGCTTGCATTTAGACCATCCTTTTCTTATAAGAAAGTGGGGTAGTTTATGATGAAAATATCTGCCACGATTGGTTCTGCCTACTGGTGTAATATGGTTTTTAATGCAATCGGTTGCCTTAAATTTTCGTCACTTTTCGCATGTTTTATAGCATAGTATTGGAAGTCTTTACGTATCTTTGCAGCCGTTAAAGAGAGACAGAGTTAGGTAAGGTACAGTATAGCATTGGGTCTTAAAGGCCCATTTGCATCCACAATACCATAGGTATTAGATTGGCAATAAAAGATTTATTCAAGGATTAGTTACATGGTAAGACGTTGGATATCGGTTGTTCGATAATTGCATACAAGCTTTTCAGTACATATCGGACGCACAACGTCACTTCGTCAAGACCGTAGAGAGGGTTAGAGTTAGGCCATTTACATTTGGGAATGGAGAGTTGGGAATAGCTTTCAAGTTTCCGCCTATTACCGCGTGATACGGATATTGAACGAAGAAATTTTTATGTTAGTAGAGAGAACCCGGCTGCATGTGCATGTAGCTGGGCTTTTTTTTAGCCGAACGAAATACATTTGGTAAAAAAGAAGGCCGCAGAAGTTGTGTAAAGGCATTTTTTGTTACCTTTGTATGCAACTCGCCAAGGTTGCCTACATCATGACATGGCGTATGCTTGGGGTATAGAATGCTACCTATTGGCTTCTGTACAAAGGCACGAGGGGGTGCTAATTTACCTGCAATGGTGGGCAGAGGGGCCTTAAAACCACTTTTAGAAACAAACATGGTTGTGGTTTGTTGGCTGGTGATGCTACGAACCGAAGCCGCCAAATAACTTTAATTCACAGAGAATGAAGTATCTATTAATTTCAGACATACATGGCTGTTTGCCTGCTTTGGAGCGCGCATTGCACTTTTATAAGGAGCAGCAGTGCAACATGCTCTGCATCTTGGGCGACATTATTAACTATGGCCCACGTAACCAATTGCCAGAAGGACTTAACCCCAAGGGCGTAGTGGAGCAACTTAACGCGATGGCCGACGATATTGTGGCCATTCGCGGCAATTGCGATTCGGAGGTAGACCAAATGCTGCTTAACTTTCCCATCATGGCAGATTACCTGCTACTTGTTGATGGCAACAAGCGATTAATACTTACTCATGGTCATGTTTATAATAAGGAGAAACGACCATTGGGCAAGTGCGATGCCCTGTTTTATGGACATACGCACCTTTGGGAGCTAACGCGCACACCCCAAGGCGTGGTGTGCAACCTAGGTTCGATAACCTTTCCCAAAGGCGGAAACCCGCCAACGTTCGCCACTTACGAGGATGGTGTGATAAATGTTTATCAAACCGACGGCTCGCTTTTGCAGACAATGAACCTCAACGAGTAGGGCAGTGGTTCGTAATAGGCGGGCGGTAACAGGCAAACAAATGTGTAAGCATACGAGAAGAGTAAACCTAACAGCAACAAAAACAAGTGTTTCATGTCGAAAGCAAAGCTGAAAAAGCATCTATTGGCATTGTCCAAGGAAGAGATAATAAACGTTGTGCTAGATTTGTATGATGCACGTACTGAGGCGAAAGCGTATTTTGAGTTTTATCTTACGCCAGACTGCACTGCCGAATTGGAGAAACTTAGGATGCGTATTGTGCACGAATTCTTTCCTGTTCGTGGCTTATCAGAGAATCCTTCGTTTGCTAAATGCAAGAAGATTGTTACCGATTTCGTCAAAATGCAGGCCTCTCCAGACTGTGTGGCCGACCTTATGCTGACTGTAACTGAGCAGGGAAACAAATGGGCTCTTACGTACGGCTATTGCGAAGGGGCGTATGAAACGGCTTTGGCAAATAGTTTTGCAAGGGCAATGGACTTTATATTCCGCAATGGCTTGCTATTGTATTTCTACGAACGGATAGAAAGAATGCTCGCTAGTGCCGCAAACGGATGGGGAGGCGACTGCTTGCGCGAAATCTACCAGCAATATAGATAGCGTCTTTTCAGTTGACGAGTTAACAAGTTGACGAGTTGACGAGAGGACAAGTGGACGGGTTAACAAGAAGACAAGTAACGAGAGAATAAACTTATAAGTAGGTGGGCTTACGAGAGGAGTTGTTGGGTGGTTGAGTGGCACAGCCATCTTTTCACCTTTTCATCTTTAGGAGTTAAGGAGTTATGGAGTTAAGGAGTTAAGCCAAATGCCTTGTTGGCGTTAGCCATTTTTTCACCTTTTCACCTTTAAAAGGCGCAGCCATTTTTTCACCTTTTCACCCTTTCACCTTTAAAAGGCGCAGCCATTTTTTCACCTTTTCACCCTTTCACTTTTTCACCTTTAAAAAACTCCTTTTCATGTCGATAGAAAGAATAACATCGCTCACTCACCCAGGTGTTGAAGTGTTTAGCGCATTAACCGAAACGCAGTTGCGCAATAGACTTCAACCTGATAAGGGCGTGTTCATTGCCGAAAGTCCCAAGGTTATACGTGTGGCGCTTGATGCAGGTTACGAGCCGCTGTCGATGATGTGCGAAGAACGACATATTGTGGGCGATGCCGCAGACATCATATCGCGGTGTGGCGACATACCTGTATATACGGGCGAACGCGCGCTGTTGGCTCAGCTAACTGGTTATACGCTAACGCGCGGCGTGTTGTGCGCCATGCGCCGAAAGCCAATGCGCAGTGTGGCCGAGGTGTGCGCTGATGCCACGCGTGTATGCGTGATTGACGGCGTTACCGACACAACCAACATCGGAGCCATATTCCGTTCGGCTGCGGCATTGGGTATTGATGCCGTTGTCTTGGCTAAAAACGCGTGCGACCCGCTTAATCGCCGTGCCGTGCGCGTGTCTATGGGTTCGGTGTTTCTTGTGCCGTGGACGTGGTCAGAGCAACCTTTGACCGAACTTTCTGCCTTAGGATTCCGTACGGCAGCAATGGCTTTAACTCATAATTCCATTTCGTTAGACGATGCCAAGCTGAAAGCCGAACCGCGTTTGGCCATTGTTATGGGCACGGAGGGCGATGGATTGCCACACCAAGTGATTGCGCAAGCCGATTATGTGGTGCGTATTCCTATGGCGCATGGCGTAGATTCGCTCAATGTTGCAGCAGCATCGGCCGTGGCCTTTTGGGAATTGCGGGTTGACAAGTAAGCAACTTGAATTGAGTAAACAAATAGACGAAAAAACTAGTTGACGAATTAACAGGCGCAGCAAATAAACAAAAGGCTGCCCTGTTAATTCGTCAACTAGTTATGTAAAAGCGTAGTTTTTCTATTCAATCGTCACTTCATCCACGAACAACCAGCCCGGTTTGCCCGTATGAGGATGCCATGCAGGCATGCTCTTTTCGGATAACATCTTGATGCGCACATAGCGAGCGTCTTTCGGCATGGGTAAAAGCACGTTGTCGGTGTCGATGTAGTCGGGCTTGTTTGCAGGCATCGGGTCGGCCGGTAGGTCGTAAATGTCCTCAAAGTTCTTGCCGTCTGTACTCACCCAAACGTACAGTCCGCGGTGGGGCATAATCCATTGGGCGGCACTAATCAACGTACGAACGCTGATAAGGCGAATGGGTTTCACCTCACCAAGGTCCAGTGTGAGGTCTAAATCCTTGCCAACGTAGCCCACCCAGCGACCAGAATTGAAGATAACGCTACCTTGTAGGCCATTAGTAAGTTCGCGTGGCGACAGGCCTGGGTATTTGGCATCTGGCTCAACGTTGTATTTTACCTCGCCCATCGTGGCCTTACTGATGAGCAAATCCTCCGAGTTCTCGTTGCTCGTGAAGGTGGGATAAACGGCGATGGCGCGCAGCTTGCACGACTTTTGCACGGTAATAGGCTGCGTATAGCGAAGCGATTTGGCCGTGGGTGCTGTTCCATCGAGGGTGTAATAGATGGTTGCGCCCTTGCGTGCGGTGAGTGTTGCGTTAAGGCTACCAGGCTTTTGGGCTGGTGTCACCGCGATATTAACGTTGAAAAGATGTCGGCCGTAGCGATATTTGTTCAAGTTATAGATGTTCAGCAGTTGCGGCATGCGGTTGGCAAAGTCGTCGAAGTTCTTCTTTTCGGGCATTGTCCATTGCACCTCGCTTGCAGCGGCCAGTCGTGGCAGTGCCATATACTGCACGTGGGGGAAGTTATCCATGTGCTCGGTCCATAGGTTTGCCTGCACGCCGATGATGTGTTTCGACTCTTCGGCCGTGAGTTTGGGCGACACTGGGTTGAAATCGTAGGTTCTTTCGATGGGTATGAAACCATTGAAAGCCAGCGGTTCGTGTTCGCGAGCGTTGGTTTGGTAATAGTCTAGATAGAGATGCGACACGGGACACATGATGGCATCGTGGCCCAAGCGTGCAGCCTCGATGCCGCCTTCCATGCCGCGCCACGACAGCACCGTGGCATTGGGAGCTATTCCGCCTTCCAAAATCTCGTCCCAACCACCAACCTTGCGACCGCGAGCGGTGATAAAGTTGGCAATGTCGCTCATAAAGTAACTTTGCAAACGCTCTTCGGCCGTGTGTTTGCCGTCGGCAGCCAAGCCTTTCTCCTTGATGAGTGCCTGGCAACGCGGACATTTGGCCCAGCTAACCTTCGGGCATTCGTCGCCACCGATGTACACATACTCGGCAGGGAAGATGTCCATCACCTCCGAAAGTACGTCTTTGGCAAACTGTAAAGTGCGGTCGTTGCCTGCGCACAGCACCTCTTCGGCAATGCCCCACGTGGTACGAACCTTGTAAGGGCCACCCGTACAGCCCAATTCTGGGTAAGCTGCCAGTGCTGCAACCATGTGTCCGGGCATGTCTATTTCGGGAATAACCATGATGTGGCGGTCGGCAGCGTACTTAACAATGGCTTTTGCCTGTTCTTGGGTATAGAAACCGCCGTGCGGTTTGCCGTCGAACTTGCTTGCATCGTGCCCAACCATCGTTTCGGGACGCATAGACGACACCTCGGTTAGCTTGGGATATTTCTTTATTTCGATGCGCCAACCTTGGTCGTCGGTAAGGTGCATGTGAAAGCGGTTGATGTTGTGCAGGGCCAATATGTCGATAAACGTCTTCACGTCTTCGAACGAGAAGAAATGACGAGCCACGTCGAGCATTGCGCCGCGATAGCCAAAGCGAGGTTGGTCGGCAATGGTTACGCTTGGGAAACTAAGCCTTTGCGCTCCCATTTGCGGTATAGCCTTGCGCAAAGTCTGTATGCCGTAGAACGTTCCTGCGGCCGATGCACCGTTGATGGTAATACGGTCTTTGGTTACTTCTAGGCGGTAGGCCTCCTTGTTGTTGTTTTTCAGTGTGGCCGAAAGCACAATGAGGTTGCGCCCTTGTACTGCGGTGGTTAGGGCAGGGCGCACTTTGGTGGCAGCAAAGAGATATTGTGCCAGCAGTTCGGCATCTTTTTGCAGGGCTGCATTGCCTTTGGGGTAGGCGATACGCGTCTGGGCGTTAAGTGCGAAAGCATCAGCCGATGTGTTGGTTATTTCTTGTGGAAGTGGCACAACGCGGTAGTTGGCCTTTGTTGTTGGGGTTTGCGCCTGGGCAACGGTGGCTGTAAGCAGACCTAATGCGCCGAGGATAAATTGTTTAAAGTACATTTTTCTTATTATATTAACAGGTTTGTTTATCGTTTTATGGGTGTGTGCGATGGTTGTTGTGGCGGAAGAGGGGGTGGGGTAGAATGCGTTTTTTTGATGTGGTGAGGGTGCTTGTTGTAGGGTTGCAGAACGTCAGTACGTTTTAAGAATACGCTCGTTCATCTCTCGTTCTTTCTTCGAAGGACGTCTTGTGCGTTTGTCGAACATCCTAAAAAAGTCGAATCCAAATCCCCCTGGTGCCATCCTTGCCCCTATTCTCGCACTTTGCCTGGCGGCCTCTTGCACGTCGAACCCCGGCTTTGGTGCCTTTCCGTATATCACCACCTCGTTAAGCATGGTGGGAAGTAGCAGCACCGTGTCGGTTAATTCCTCCTTATTCATCTTTCGGCGCATATATCCATAAGACACAAACGTGAGCGATTTGAACGTGGCAGGCAAGATGCACGTTCCCGTATAGTCGGTTTCGGTGGTGGCATTGGTGTTGGTTTTCACTTGCACCCCCTTCAAGGGGCGGTGTGTTTCCATGTCGGCCACCAC
>CAUPVH010000034.1:0-8676 GCA_963514635.1 uncultured Prevotella sp.
CTTTCTAATCATACCGCTGATGCTGGGAGTGTCTTCCACTCCAACAACCTGAGAAATCTTGCGAAGTCCCAGACACTGGAGCGTACGCTTCTGGTCGATGGGGTAACCAATCTTACTCTTTACTTGTTTGATTTTAATCGTTGCCATGATGTTGCTCCTTATCCGTTAAAAACTTTGTCCATACTGATGCCACGAACACCGGCGATGGTATAGGCGTCGCGCATGAGGCTGAGTGCCTCTATGGTGGCCTTCACCAGGTTGTGGGGGTTGGAAGAACCCTTCGACTTGGCAATCACGTCGGTGATGCCACAGCTCTCGAGCACGGCACGCATAGCACCACCAGCCTTCAAACCGGTACCGGCAGCAGCAGGTTTAAGCAATACTTGTGCTCCGCCGTACGAAGTTTCCACTTCGTGGGGAACGGTGCCTTTGAGTACGGGAACCTTAACCAAGTTTTTCTTTGCAGACTCAACGCCCTTGGCGATAGCCGTTGTTACTTCGCCGGCCTTACCCAGACCGTAACCGATAACGCCATTGCCATCACCTACAACGACAATAGCAGCGAACGTAAAGGTACGACCACCCTTTGTTACCTTGGTAACACGGTTGATGGCAACCAAGCGGTCTTTCAATTCTGCGTCACTATTCACTCTTACTTTATTCATTGCCATAATCGTTTAAAAATTAAGTCCACCTTTGCGGGCTGCATCAGCCAATTCTTTCACACGGCCGTGATAGAGGTAGCCGTTACGGTCGAATACAACGGCAGTGATGCCAGCGGCTTGTGCCTTCTGTGCAACAAGCTCGCCAACCTTCTGTGCCTGTTCTTTCTTAGGCATGGTTTCCATGCCCAGCGAAGAGGCAGAGGCAAGGGTGGTGCCGGTGATGTCGTTGATAATCTGAACGTAAATCTGCTTGTTCGAACGGAACACGCTCATGCGGGGACGCTCGGCAGTGCCGTTAACGCTCTTGCGAATTCTATATTTGATTTTAATTCGTCTTTCTACTTTCTTTGTTGTCATAATCGTCTAAATTTAAAGTTACTTAGCTGAGGCCGTCTTACCAGACTTCCTGCGAATAACCTCACCCTTGAACAAGATACCTTTACCCTTATAAGGTTCGGGCTTGCGGAAAGAACGAATTTTAGCGCAGATGAGACCCAGCAACTGCTTGTCGCAAGACTCCAAAATCAACAAGGGGTTTTGGTTTCTTTCCGACTTGGTTTCTACCTTCACTTCGGCAGGGAGCTGAATGAAGATGGGGTGCGTGTAGCCCAAGGAGAACTCGATGAGGTTGCCTTGGTTGGATACGCGATAACCTACGCCGACAAGTTCCAACACCTTGGTGTAACCTTCGCTTACGCCAACAACCATGTTGTTAACCAACGAACGATACAAGCCGTGGAATGCTTGCTTCTGCTTAATGTTTACGGGGCTGTTTTCATCTACTTCGAAGACAATCTGACCATCTTCAATGTTCACCTTGATGGAAGAGTTGACATGTTGCGACAACTCGCCCTTGGGACCTTTAACGGTAACTACGCCGTTGGCCTGAGTAACGGTAACACCCGCGGGGATGCTGATTGGCAATTTACCTATTCTTGACATACTAATACCCTCCTTATTAATAAACGTAGCAAAGCACCTCGCCACCAATCTTCAAGGCGGCAGCCTCTTTGTTAGTCATTACACCTTGGGATGTAGATAAGATGGCGATACCTAATCCGTTAATTACTCTCGGCATGTCTTTATAGCCGGTGTACTGGCGCAAACCGGGAGTAGAGACACGTTTCAGGCTCGTGATGGCGTTGGCCTTCGTCACGGGGTCGTACTTCAAGGCAACCTTGATTGAACCTTGGGGGCCGTCTTCCACGAACTTGTAGTTCAGGATATAACCCTTTTCGAAGAGAATCTTGGTGATCTCTTTCTTCAAATTAGACGCAGGAACTTCAACCACGCGATGGTGCGCCATGATTGCGTTCCTAAGTCTGGTCAGATAATCTGCTATTGGATCTGTCATATTATAAAATGTTTAATTGATCGGGACTTTCCCGACAATATTAAATAATTTTCTTGTTTGCAGATGGAAGGTTAGGATTAGCGACAAGCCATCAGCCACATAGGACAACGCCCCGCCACTAATCGTAAACTTTCATCTTGCTCCGTGATTACCAGCTTGCCTTCTTCACGCCGGGGATAAGTCCGGCCGAAGCCATCTCGCGGAACTGGATACGCGACAGACCGAACTGGCGAATGTAGCCTTTGGGGCGGCCAGTAATCTTGCAGCGATTGTGCAGGCGGATGGGGTTGGCGTTCTTGGGAATCGACTGCAACTTGCGAGCTGCCTCGTAAGCTTCGGCGTAATCCTCAGAAGTAGCGATAATCTTTTTCAAAGCGGCACGCTTCTCGGCGTAACGGGCAACGAGCTTGGCACGTTTCACCTCGCGGGCTTTCATTGATTCTTTTGCCATATTGCTTAATCGTTTTTAGCGTTCTTGAAAGGAAGGCCGAATGCCTTCAACAAAGCGTATCCCTCTTCGTCGGTGTTGGCAGTGGTAACGAACGTGATGTTCATACCCTGAATGCGGTCGATGCCGTCGATGTTGATTTCAGGGAAGATAATCTGTTCGGAAATACCAAGCGTATAGTTGCCACGACCGTCGAACTTGCTCTCGATACCCTTGAAGTCGCGGATACGGGGCAAAGACACGCGGATGAGTTTCTCTAAGAACTCGTACATTCTCTCGCGACGAAGGGTAACCATCACACCGATGGGCATCTTCTTACGGAGTTTGAAGTTGGCGATGTCTTTCTTCGAATACGTTGCAACAGCCTTCTGACCCGTGATGGCGGTAATCTCGTTGATGGCCACCTCGATAATCTTCTTGTCTTGCGTAGCATCGCCCAAACCTTGGTTGATGACGATTTTCTTCAAGACAGGAACCTGCATGGAAGAAGAATAGTTGAACTGCTTTTGCAATGCCGGGGCGATAGTCTCGGCGTATACCTTCTTTAATTGTGCTGTATTCATTATTAAATCACCTCCCCGCTTTTCTTGGCGACACGCACTTTCTTGCCGTCGTCGGTTTTCTTCATTCCTACACGAGTAGCCTTGCCACTCTTAGGGTCAATCAAACTCAAATTCGAGACGTGGATGGGTGCTTCCTGCTTAACGATACCACCTTGGGGGTTCTTTGCAGAAGGCTTCATGCTCTTGGAGACCATGTTCACGCCTTCAACGAGGGCGCGCTGCTTAGCCACCAAGACTTTGAGCACCTTACCTTTCCGGCCCTTGTCGTCTCCGGCCAGAACGATAACCTCGTCACCTTTTCTAATATGTAACTTACTCATTACTTTCTGTTTATTAAATATTAAAGAACCTCAGGGGCCAAAGAAACCACCTTCATGTTAACGGCGCGAAGCTCGCGAGCAACGGGGCCGAAGATACGGCTACCACGAATTTCGCCGGCGTTGTTGAGCAACACACAAGCGTTGTCGTCGAAACGAATGTAAGAACCGTCTGCACGACGAATCTCTTTCTTCGTACGAACAATCAGGGCCTTTGATACCGCACCTTTCTTCAAATCACTTGAAGGGATAACGTTCTTGACAGAAACGACAATCACGTCGCCCACGCTAGCGTAACGGCGGCGGGTTCCACCCAATACACGAATGCAAAGAGCCTCGCGAGCACCGCTGTTATCACATACTGTAAGTCTTGATTCTGCTTGTATCATAATTACTTAGCCTTTTCAATTATTTGAACTAATCTCCATCGCTTCGTTTTGCTCAAAGGACGGGTTTCCATGATAAGAACCGTGTCGCCGATGTTGGCTTCGTTCTTCTCGTCATGAACATGGTACTTCTTCGTTTTCTGAACGAACTTACCATATATCGGGAGTTTCTCTTTGAACTTAGCTGCAATAACAATGGTTTTATCCATCTTGTTGCTCAAGACAACACCCTGTCTTACTTTTCTTAAATTTCTTGTTTCCATCTGTGGACCATTATTATTTGTTAAGTTCTCTCTGACGAAGTTCCGTCTTCATGCGAGCGATGTCGCGACGAGCGCTCTTGATCTGCGATGGATTTTCAAGCGGGGTGATGTTATGGTTGAGCTTCATCTGGTCGTAAGCTGCCACAGCATTCTCCAGCTTCTCGGCCAAGTCCTTGGTCTCGAGTTCTTTCAGTTCTTTCATCTTCATATCTTAAGCGTTTTTATCGTAATCACGTCTAACAACAAACTTGGTTTTAACGGGCAGTTTCTGTGCCGCAAGGCGCAAGGCCTCTTTGGCGATGTCGAAACTTACACCTTCCACTTCGAAGAGGATGCGGCCGGGAGTGACGGGTGCCACCCATCCAGCGGGATCTCCCTTACCCTTACCCATACGCACGTCGGCGGGCTTGCGGGTGATGGGTTTGTCGGGGAAGATGCGAATCCAAACCTGGCCTTCGCGTTGCATATATCTGTTCACGGCCACACGTGCTGCTTCAATCTGGCGGCTGTCTATCCATTTGGCCTCAAGGGTCTTAATGCCGAACGAGCCGAACGCCAATTGCGTACCACGGCTGGCATTGCCTTTGTTGCCGCGGCCGTCTTGTGGTCTTCTATATCTTACTCTTTTGGGCTGTAACATAATAACTTCTTACTTTTAGCGGTTATTGTTTCTCTTACGATTACCGCGGCCCGAACGGCCACCAGCGTTATTAGAACGGCCACCACTCTGCTTGTCCTGAGTAAAGTTAGGCGTGAGATCGCGGTCGCCGTAAACTTCGCCACGGCAAATCCACACCTTAATACCCAGAAGACCAACCTTGGTCAGCGCCTCTGCTTGGCAGTAATCGATGTCTGCACGGAAAGTATGGAGGGGCGTACGGCCTTCCTTGTACATTTCCTTACGGGCCATTTCGGCACCGTTGAGACGTCCTGTGATTTGAACTTTGATACCCTCGGCACCAGCACGCATCGTGTTTTGAACAGCCATCTTGATAGCACGGCGGTAAGCAATCTTACCCTCTACCTGGCGAGCGATGTTGTTCGCAACAATCGTGGCGTCGAGATCAGGTCTCTTCACCTCGAAGATATTGATCTGGATATCCTTCTTATAGAGTTTCTTAAGCTCTTCCTTGAGCTTATCAACGTCTTGTCCACCTTTACCAATGACGATACCGGGGCGGGCTGTGCAAATGGTGATGGTAACCAGCTTCAGCGTACGCTCGATGACGATGCGCGAAACGTTGGCCTTAGCCAAGCGCTCGTTGAGATACTTACGTATCTTCATGTCCTCAACGATGTTGTCGCCGAAGTTCTTTCCACCAAACCAATTTGAATCCCAACCACGGATAATACCTAGACGGTTGCTTATCGGATTAACTTTCTGTCCCATTATCTATTTATTTTTCGTCGTTAGTTTTGGCGTCAACAAACAGAGTAACGTGGTTCGAACGCTTGCGGATGCGATAACCGCGCCCTTGGGGGGCTGGTCTCATGCGCTTCATCGTCACGCCCTCGTCAACAAACACCTTGCTTATGTAAAGTTCTCCTTCGTCAGCCTTGCGGTCGTTTTTCGTTTCCCAGTTGGCCACAGCCGAACGCAACAGTTTCTCTACGTCGGCAGCTGCCTGCTTCTTGGAAAACCTGAGCACGCCCAGAGCACGGTTAACCTCCATTCCGCGTATCATGTCTACAACGTAGCGCATCTTACGTGGGGAAGAAGGAACGCCTTTGAGCTTGGCAAAATACAAATTTTTACGGGCCTCCTTCATCTTTTCGGCCGCTATATGTTTTCTTGCTCCCATTATTATTCCTATAATTTAAATGGTTGTCCCTTTACTTCCTGTTACCAGAGTGGCCGCCAAAACGACGCGTGGGAGAAAACTCGCCCAGCTTATGGCCAACCATGTTCTCGGTAATGTAGACAGGGATGAATTTGTTTCCGTTATGAACTGCCACCGTATGACCCACGAAGTCGGGGGAAATCATCGATGCCCTAGCCCATGTCTTAACGACACTCTTCTTGCCACTTTCGTTCATGGCCAGAATTTTCTTCTCGAGTGATACGTTGATATATGGTCCTTTTTTTAATGAACGACTCATAATTTACTCTTTAATTATTTTTTAGCTCTTTCAATGATATACTTGTTAGACTGCTTTTTGGGTGCGCGTGTCTTCAGACCCTTAGCATACAAGCCCTTGCGCGAGCGTGGGTGTCCACCGCTCTGACGGCCTTCGCCACCACCCATGGGGTGATCTACAGGGTTCATAACAACACCACGGTTGTGAGGACGACGACCCAACCAGCGAGAACGGCCTGCCTTACCAGACTGTTCCAAGGCGTGGTCAGAGTTGCCTACACTACCCACGGTAGCCTTACAAGCGGAGAGAACCTTGCGGGTCTCGCCTGAAGGAAGCTTAATAACACAATAACTGCCCTCACGAGAAGTCAACTGAGCAAAATTACCAGCCGAACGAACCAATAGAGCTCCTTGTCCGGGGCGCAATTCAATGTTGTGAATTACGGTACCTACGGGGATGTTTGCCAAGGGGATGGCGTTTCCAATCTCAGGAGCCGCCTCCGCACCCGACAACAACGTGGAGCCCACTTGCAGTCCATTGGGAGCAATAATGTAACGTTTTTCGCCGTCAGCATAATACAACAAGGCGATACGAGCCGAACGGTTCGGATCGTATTCGATTGTCTTAACTACGGCGGGAACACCATCCTTCTCTCGCTTAAAGTCGATTACACGATACTTCTTCTTATGGCCGCCGCCCATATAGCGAACGGTCATCTTACCGGTGTTGTTTCGACCACCAGTTGAGCGTTTTCCGTAAACGAGAGACTTCTCTGGCACGGATGCAGTAATCTCCTCGAACGTGCCAATAATCTTGTGTCTTTGTCCCGGGGTTACCGGTTTAAACTTACGTACTGCCATTTCTTATTTTAAATATTGCTGTAAAAATCAATTTCGTCGCCAGCCTTCAAGGTGACGATAGCCTTCTTGTAAGCGCTCTTCTGTCCTCTCACGAGGCCGGCGCGCGTATAACGGCTCGAACGCTTGCCTGCATAACGCATGGTATTTACGTCCAACACCGTAACATTATACAAGTTCTCGATTTCGCTCTTAATCTGCAGCTTGTTGGCTTCGGGGCGAACGATGAAACCATAGCGTGGCGTAGCAGCCTTGGTCCTAACCTCTCCCTTTACCTTGTAGCTTTTATCGCGAGAAGACTTTTCTGTAATTGCCGTCATCTTCTCGGTGACGATAGGTTTTATGATAAATCCCATTTTCTTTTGTCTCCTTTTACTTGTTTAAGATTCCGTCGATAGCCTCCAACGATTTCTCAGTAATAACAAGCACGTCGGCGTTCAACACCTTGTAGGCATTGAGGGCGCTGGCGGTCATCACTTCGGAACGTTGCAAATTACGAGCCGACAAATATACATTTTTATTCACATTTGGCAAAAGAAGCAAAGACTTACGCTCTCCCAATTGGAGATTTTTAACTATATTTACGTATTCTTTTGTCTTTGAAGCTGCCATTTCGAAGTCTTCAACCACGATGATGGCATTTTCCTTTGCCTTGTAGCTCAGGGCCGACTTACGAGCCAGAACCTTCACCTTCTTATTAAGCTTAAAGCTGTAATCGCGAGGCTTGGGGCCAAACACGCGAGCACCGCCAACTAGAACGGGCGAGTTGATGTCGCCTCGGCGTGCGCCGCCACCGCCTTTTTGACGGCCGAGCTTGCGGGTCGAACCGCTCATCTCACTTCTTTCCTTCGTTTTGGCTGTGCCTTGGCGTTGGTTAGCGAGATACTGCTTCACGTCTAGATAAAGAACGTGGTCGTTGGGCTCGATGCCGAAAATCGCGTCGTTGAGCACAACTTTCCTTCCGGTCTCCTGACCGTTGATATTCAATACGCTAACTTCCATTATTTCTTAATTAAAAGGGTTGAACCATTGCATCCGGCAACACTACCTTTCACAAGGATGAGGTTGTGTTCAGGAATTACCTTTAACACTTTAAGGTTCTGAGTCGTTACTCTGTCACCTCCCATTTGGCCGCCCATGCGCATGCCCTTGAACACCTTTGCAGGGTAAGAACAAGCACCGATTGAACCCGGTTTGCGAGCGCGGTCGTCCTGTCCGTGAGTGGTTTGTCCCACACCACCGAAACCATGACGCTTAACAACTCCTTGGAAACCCTTACCTTTCGAGGTTCCTACTACGTCTACAAACTCGGTGCCTTCGAAAAGGTCCACCGTGATGGTGTCACCCAAGTTGTATTCCGTATCAAACTTGAACTCGGCCAAGTGCTTCTTCGGTGTCGTTCCAGCCTTTTCAAAGATACCGGCCATCGCTTTGGTGGTGCGGTTTTTCTTTGCCTCGCCGTAAGCCAACTGAACAGCCTTGTAGCCGTCGGTCTCTACGGTCTTAACCTGGGTAACAACACAAGGACCAGCTTCGATAACAGTGCACGGTACATTCTTACCGTCGGCACTGAAAACGGATGTCATTCCGATTTTTCTTCCAATTAATCCTGGCATTTCAATAATATATTAATAAAATAAATAGTTTAAACGTTTATAAGCTGTAAGGTTTGTTTGAGCTTGCTGGCAACGCCTGTGCCATTAAGGGCCAATATCAATGCGCACACCAGCACAGCTCTCACAAG
>CAUPVH010000035.1:0-8613 GCA_963514635.1 uncultured Prevotella sp.
GTAAAGCAACAGCTGACGCGCATCGCTCATCACCACATCGTTAATCCATTGCAGGGCCGTTTTGCCCGTTTTCTCTTTCACAACCACCGACAGATAGCTGGGCGTAACGCAAAGCAAGTCGGCATAGTGGGCCACTTCGCGGTGCTTGCGGTAGTTGTTATACACCTCAACGATGAAGTTTTGCGCCAACTTATCGGTAACGTTCCACGTTCCCACCTGCAAATGGTGGCTCAACATGTAGCAGTTAACAATCTCGTAGACAAGCGTTCGGCACATCGACGACAACAGTTCGGTAATTACTTGGGGGTTAGGCGAGTTGGCATAACTCTCGTTTTCGTGCGCTTCGCGCGCCATAAGCGTCTGCATCTGAGTTAAGATGCGGTCGTACTGGCTCACAGAGAGCGAAAGGAACGGATGTTCGCTGAAATACAATCCCGTGGTGATGTCCATCGTTTTGTTCACTATGCCCATGATGAAGTCGTAGTCAACATACAACACTATGCCGCGCAGGTCGTTGCTGAACGAGGCGATGTTGGAGTGTATCACCGGCGGAATGAAAAGCGAGTCGCCCTTATTAACATGGTAAGCCTTACCATCAAGGTTCACGCTTACGCTGCCTTGCGTGCATAGAAACAAGGCAAATATACGGTAATTGGTAGATAAACTTCGCCTTGTTTCGGTCTCGACATCTGCCGAAGTAAAGCTACGGAGCGTAAAAGGAAGTTGTAATCGTTGTTCCATGTTTTTGTATATATTTATTGCAAATGTACCACTTTTCTGGTAAATAAGATGGTAAAATGAGCCATTTTCTTTGTTAATATATAAAATAGAACATTTTTGAACCATTTTCAACCTTGTGAGAAGCATTTTATATCCTTAATTTTGCACCATCAAACATAAACAAGCCATTTTTAATGTGCAAGAGTTGTTATTTCAACTCAAAACTATTTAACTGGCATTTAATACGGATAAGGTAAAAAAAGGAAATATGACAAAAATCAAGTTTATGGCCGCAACTGCGCTCATAGTGGTGCTGAGCGGTTGCAACAGCAAGAAAGAAGAACAAGCCGTTGCGCCGATTAAGGTGAAAACGATGGCCGTGCAAACGGGCAACGTGGACGGCAGCCGCACCTATGTGGGCGTTATTCAAGAGAGTTATGGTTCTACATTAAGTTTTGCCACGCTGGGAACAGTGTCGCAGGTGCTGGCCGACGAGGGTCAGGCTGTACGCAAAGGGCAACTGCTGGCCGTGATAGACAAGACCTCGGCGCAAAGCGCACACGACATGGCGATGAGTACACTATCGCAAGCGCGCGACGCTTTTAAACGCTTAGAGCAGCTATATAAGAAAGGAAGTTTGCCTGAAATACGCTTTGTAGACGTGCAAACGAAGTTGGCCGAGGCCGAGGCAGCCGAGCGAATTGCCCGAAAAACGTTGCAAAACTGCGAGTTGCGCGCACCATTCGACGGCTTTATCTCGCAACGAATGGTAGACACGGGCAACAATATGGCACCCGGATTGGGCTGTTTTAAGCTGGTGAAACTAGACCGCGTTGAGATGAAAATCGCCGTTCCCGAAAACGAAATATCGGGCATCAGCAAAGGTCAGACAGTTCCTTTCACGGTTTCTGCCTTGGGCGGAAAAACGTTTGTGGGCAAAGTTACCGAGAAAGGCATACAAGCCAATTTGCTAAGTCATACGTATGATGTTATCGTTAGTCTTCCCAACGATGGTCATCAGCTGTTGCCAGGCATGGTTTGCAGTGCGCAATTGGCCAGCACAGGTGGGGCGCAGGGCATCGTTGTGCCGCAAGAGGCGGTGCTGATAGACGGCACCAAACCATACGTTTGGGTGGTGGAAGACGGCACGGCGCATCGCCGAGACATATCGCAAGGTGGCGTATGCCAAAGCGGTGTGGTGGTTAATGGCGGCCTTTCACAAGGCGACAAGGTTATCGTAAACGGACAAAACAAAGTGAGTGAAGGGGTGAAGGTGATTTAAAAAGCCTCACCCACAACTGGCCTCACTTCCCAACTGGCCTCACCACCAGCCCCTCTCCAAGGGGAGAGGGGAGTGATATGCTTAGTGAGATTAAACGTTTGAAAGGTGAAAATTGAAAGGGTGAAAAGGTGAAAAAATGGCTGCGCCTTTTAAAGGTGAAAGGGTGAAAGGGTGAAAAGATGGCTAACGCCACCTAGGCATTTGGCTTAACTCCTTAACTCCTTAAAGATGAAAAAAATGGCTGCGCCACACCACTATCATCAACTTGTAACCTCACTAACTCGTCAACTTGTCCACCCGTCAACTTGTCCACTCGTCCACTCACAAACACAATATATAAACCCGAAGATTTATGTCTAAACGCAAAAGAAATATCATAGAAAGTGTGATGCACTACAACAGCATCATGCTCTTGTTGATGGTGGTGCTCATCGGTTTCGGTGTGTTCGCGCTTATCAACATGCCCAAAAACGAGTTTCCTTCTTTCACTATTCGTCAAGGCGTGGTGGCCGCCGTTTATCCCGGAGCCACTTCTACCGAAGTAGAAGAGCAGGTAACAAAACCATTGGAGACTTTTCTTTGGAGCTTTAAGGAGATAAAGAAAGATAAAACACGCTCGCAAACAAAAGACGGAATAGCCTACATCTTCGTCGAACTGAACGACGACGTAACCAACAAAGACGAATTTTGGAGCAAATTCAAGATTAAGCTGCAACAGTTTAAGGTGTCGTTGCCACAGGGCGTGCTGGCTTTAATTGCCAACGACGACTTCGGCGACACGTCGGCCATGCTCATAACGCTAGAAAGCAAGACCAAAAGCTATCGTGAGCTGCACGAATACATGAACACGCTGAAAGACAACCTGCGAACCATCCCCGAACTGGCCAATCTGCGCGTGAGCGGCGAACAGGGAGAAGAGATTGGCGTGTACATCGACCGCGACAAGCTGTCGGACTACGGCATCAATTCGGCCACGCTCTTGGCCAACCTTTCGGCACAAGGCATGACGATGGTGAGCGGAAAGGTGGACGACGGACAGACAACGCGCCCCATACACCTGCGTTCGCAAATGAATACCGAGAACGATGTGGCCAACCGCATCGTCTATTCGGACCCACGCGGCAACGTTATACGCCTGCGAGACATCGCAACCATCAAGCGCGAATACCCACATGCCGACAAATACGTAAAGAACAACGGGCAAAAGTGCATCGTTCTGTCGGTAGAAATGAACGAAGGCAGCAACATCGTGCAGTTCGGAAACAAGGTAAAAGACATATTGGGGCAGTTCGAAGCATCGCTGCCGCAAGACGTTAGCATCTATACCATCACCGACCAGAGCGAAGTGGTGAACTCTTCGGTGGTAGATTTCCTTAAAGAACTGCTCATCGCCATTGCCTCGGTGGTAGTGGTCATCATGCTTTTGCTGCCCATGCGCGTGGCCAGCGTGGCAGCAAGCACCATCCCCATCACCATATTTATAACCCTCGGCCTGTTCTACGCCCTGGGTTTAGAGCTAAACACCGTAACCCTTGCCTCGCTCATTGTGGCCTTGGGCATGATTGTAGACAACTCCATCGTTATTATCGACTCGTATATCGAGAAGATAGACGAGGGCATGAGCCGCTGGCACGCCGCCACCTACTCGGCCAAAGAGTTCTTTTCGTCTATTTTCAGTGCCACACTGGCCATTTCCATCACCTTCTTCCCGCTGTTGCTCACGATGAAAGGCATGATGAAAGACTTCGTAAAGTGGTTCCCGCTGGGCATTAGCGTGGTGTTGGGCGCGTCACTCCTTGTTGCCGTGCTGGTGGTTCCTTGGATGCAGTTCACCTTTATACGCAAAGGCTTGAAGAAAGAATGCAAAGGCGAGGGCAAACAGCGACGTACGTTCCTCGACATCATGCAGAGCTATTACGACCGCCTTATCGAACGTTGCTTTGCCCATCCGTTTATCACCCTAGGCGTCGGTGTTCTCTCGGTTGTTGTTGGTGCCGTGCTCTTTGCCAGCATGCCACAGAAACTTATGCCCCGTGCCGAACGCAACCAATTTGCCGTAGAGATATACTTACCACAAGGAACGAGCATCGAACGAACGGCTGCCGTGGCCGACAGTTTGCGCAATATGATGCAAACCGACAAGCGCATACGCAACATATCCACGTTCTACGGCATGTCGTCGCCCCGTTTCCAAACCTCGTATGCACCCCAACTGGGTGGCACCAACTATGCGCAATTCATCGTGAACACCGAAAACGATGCCGCCACGATGGCCCTCGTTGACAGTTTCACCACGCGATATACCGACCATTTTGCCGAGGCACAGGTGCGCATTAAGCAGCTGGATTACAGCGATGCCAGTTCGCCAGTGGAGATAAGGTTCAGCGGCGACGACCTCAATGCCATTCATCAAGCCGTTGACAGTGCCACGCGCCGCATGCGTGCCATGCCCGAATTGCTGCTGGTTCGCAACAACTTCGATGGTGCAACGGCGGGTCTGGATGTGCAAATAGACGATTATGAGGCCTCGCGGCTGGGCATGAGCAAGAGCCTTTTAGCCTTAAACCTGGCCACGCGCTTTGGCGATGGCGTGCCACTCACCACCGTTTGGGAGGCCGATTATCCCGTAAAGGTGATGCTAAAAGATAGTCATGCGGGGCATCAAACGCCCGAAGACCTAGAAAACGCCACCGTTAGCGGACTGCTACCTGGCGTTAACGTGCCGCTAAGACAAGTGGCTAAGGTGTCGCCCGACTGGACTTACACCTCTATCCACCACCGCAATGGCGTTCGTTCGATGTCGGTTATGGCCGATGCCAAACGCGGATTGAACCTCAACAGCGTTACAGACAAGGTGATTGACGAGGTAAAGAAGATTGAGCTACCGCAGGGAGTGACCATGAGCGTGGGCGGACAAAGGGAGAAAGACCTAGAAACCGAGCCACAGATATACAGCGGTTTGGCCATTTCTATCATTATTATCTTCGCCATATTGCTGTTCCATTTCAAAGACATTCGCATGTCGTTGGTTATCATGCTGTCGTTGTTATTCTCGCTGTTGGGGGCTGCCACGGGTGTGCTTATCATGGGACAAGAAGTGGGTATCACAGGCATACTGGGCATTATCTCGCTAATGGGTATCATCGTGCGTAACGGAATCATCATGATAGACTACGCCGAAGAACTGCGCGTAGACCATCGCCTGTCGGCAAAACGCGCTGCCCTGCAAGCAGCCCAACGCCGTATGCGCCCCATCTTCCTTACAAGTGCGGCCGCATCTATGGGTGTTATCCCGATGGTTATTGCCAACACACCGCTGTGGGGACCAATGGGCGTGGTGGTTTGTTTCGGCACAATCGTCTCGTTGCTGTTCATCGTCACCATGATACCTATCGCCTATTGGATGGTTTTCAGGTGGGAAGACAGGAAAAGAACGTTGAAGATGGAGGCACACACCAAGTAGTAAGTAGTAAAGGAGTAGAGTAGTAATGGAGAAAGGAGGAACTAAAAAGTTATGGAGTTAACTCCTAAACTCCTCAACTTCATACCCCCAAACGCCCCACAACTCAAAAACTCATGAACTCAAAAACTCATGAACTTAAATAAAAAACTCATGAACTTAAAAAGATTTTTCCTGCTCTTAATTCCCTGTTTGACAATGGGATTACACGCGCAGACAACATATTCGTTAGACCAATGCAAAACGTTGGCTAAGGAAAACAACGTGAAACTGAAACGGGCACGACTGGAAATAACTGCCGCCAAGGAACAACAGAAAGAGGCGCGAGCCAAGTATCTGCCCACGGTGACGGCCAACGGAACGTATTTCCACGCTACCGACTACTTGGTACAAGAAGAGTTTTCGCTGTCGCCCGCCGACCAGCAGAAACTGGCCGCCATAGTAAAAGGCGCAGGGCTTAACCCCGCCATACTAGCCGCACTGCCCACCAGCTACACTTTGCAAGCCATTAAGCACGGAACGCTGGCGTCGCTCATTGCCATGCAGCCCGTTTTTGCAGGCGGACGCATCATCAACGCCAACAAACTAGCCACCGTACAAACGCAGGTAAAAGAGCTGATGCTTGAACAAAGCGCAGACGAAGTGGCGCAAACAACCGAGGTATATTACAACCAGCTGCTTGCACTTTACGAACAAGAAAAGACATTAGACGCTGCCGACAAGCAGTTGGAGAACATCCTTAAAGACGCCAACAACGCCTACGAAGCGGGCGTATCCAACAAGAACGATGTGTTGAGCGTGAAGTTGAAACAAAACGAAATGGCGGTGAACCGCTTGAAACTCAACAACGGCATCTCGCTTTGTAAGATGGTTTTGGCGCAATATATCGGCAAACAAGGCGAAGAAATCGACATCGACCGCACCCTTACCACAGAGTTACCCGACCCACGGCAGCTTTCGGTGAACCACGCCTCGGCCTTAGAGCAACGCACCGAGATGCGTTTGCTCGACAAAAAGGTGGAGGCCAACCACCTGCTGACGCGCGTTAAGCGTGGCGAAATGATGCCTACACTGGCCATTGGCGTGGCTGGCATGTACCACGACCTAACGAATAAGGGTCGCACCAACGTGGTAGGACTGGCCACCCTGAGCGTGCCCATCAGCAATTGGTGGGGCAATCGTGGTCTGAAACGTCAGAAAATTGCCGAACAAATTGCCGTAGAAGAAAAGGAAGACAGCAGACAACTACTGCTCATCCAGATGCAAAACGCATACGACAACCTTGAAACGGCCTACAAACAAATACAACTGGCCAAGCTAAGCATGGAGCAAGCAGCCGAAAACTTGCGCCTAAACCAAGACTTCTACGAGGCTGGTACGGGCACAATGAGCAATTTGCTTGATGCCCAAACGCAAGACCAAAAGGCGCGTAACCAGCACAGCGAGGCCGTTGTGGCTTACCTAAATGCCCGCACCGCCTATCTTAAAGCCACTGGCCGATAGGCGCAGTGCATGCAGTGTGGCATCGATGCAATAGCGGTTCAGTGGTCAATAGGCCGATGTGGCGCATTCGCTCAACAGCGGTAGTCGGCTAGTTTAATGGCCATGCGCCATCAGTTCGATTGCAACAACCTATCAAATTGAACACAATACGCCATTGATTTGCCGTCGAACTCCGCACATTCGTTTCTCCTTTGGCGCATCAACGCCTTTGCATGCAGACATCCCGAGCAGTCTTTTCTGTTCGGGATGTCTTGTATATAGACCCATATCTCGCCGCATTCCCTTCTTTCTCCATGCCGTCTCCCCCACTTATTGCCACTGCATTTAACATCATTTTTGTAAAAAAGTAGCCCAAGTATCAATAATAATAACGAACTTTGCATTAATAAGTAGACAGCATCGGCCATGAAAAAGCAAAGCCGACGACACATATTTATCCCCCCTCTAATGGGCTAACAGCACGTAAGGGCAACGCATAACCTGTGACCAACGCCTCAATTGCGCCAGCCAACACCTGCAAAGCCCCAATATCACAGGCGTATTTACGCCGCACATATCTCATTAACGCCTAAATATAATAACCAAGATGAAAACAAAGAACGTTAACGGAAACCGATTTGAGACACAAAGTAACCTGCACCATCATATCTTGGCGCAAGCAGACAGTCGCCTAGAACTTCTCGAAACCGTGCAAGAAATGGTAAAGCTTGAAGTGGAAAGGGTGATGAAAGAGTACAACATGCTTTCATAACAACGCCGCTCCCCCACTCTTCTTCGGCTCACACCCGAACAAACTCCCCCTCTTTTGAGATAAGAACACCACGCTAAGGACATCAAACAAGCATTGTCCTTCGGGCTTACATGCCATTGCCCGATGCAAAGGGCATACAAGGTGGAAGGGTGAAAAGGTGAAAGGGTGAAAAGGTGAAAGAATGGCTGCGCCCACCAGTCTTGTCAACTCGTTAACTTGTGGCGTATAGGTCTAATTTCATCGGTTTGTGAGTTGTTATAGTTAGAAGCAATTGATTTTAGAATGTCGTTCGCATACCCTCTTTGCCATCAATGTATCAACACAACAGCATTTGCAGTGCAACGAAAAGTTATTTGTACAGACACTACAAGCACGTTGTAGCGTCAGTACAAGATACTTTGTAGCGTCAGTACAAGGCGCTTGTAGTGTCAGTACAAGATGCTTGTAGTGTAAGTACAAGGTGCTTGTAGTGTAAGTACAAGGTGCTGTGTACTGATGCTTGCGCCCGACATGGGCAAACTCGACCATAAGACAATATCATTCCAAAACTAATTTTTTTGGGTTATAAGTTCATGAGTTTGTGCGTTTAGAAATTAATATGATTGTGATGTTTTGAGTTATACTCATCGTGAGTTAGACGGGATAATTGTATAGATAAAGAGTATAGGGGGAAGTAAAGGGCAAAAGAAAATCGGCGGTCGCCCCCTACAAAGGAAATGCGACCGCCGATTTTAGGTTGTTTGCTATGCTGTTTATAGCGTATTGCGCATGTGCTTGCGGTTAGCTTAGCTTGCCCTCGTGCACAATGGCCTGCACAACAATTTCGCGTTTCACGGCGTTGTTGAGCACTTTGGCGGCAACGGCCGATACGTCGGCAGGCGTTAGGGTGCTGAAAAT
>CAUPVH010000036.1:0-8441 GCA_963514635.1 uncultured Prevotella sp.
AAGTACCCAAGCGTGGAGGAGACGGAACGGGTGATGCGAAGTAAGCTAAAAGGACGCCCCGACGCTGCACTTGGCGGAGGCGTGGGCTACGATTTCCATTCGGGCATCTGCATCGACTTGCGCTTTCATTACAGTTTGGGGAGTACCATCAAGACCGAGACCAACACCTTTAACTGGGTGGAATGCGCCAACCACAACTGGCAGGCAGAGCTTACGGTTGCGTATGTGATAGACATTAAGTGAGGCCTGCGCTGAACCGCTGTATCGTAAAAAGATAAACCGTTGTTGCCTATTCACTCGCTTGTTTCTCTCGCGCGTACGCGCGCGTTCCTTAATAATATTACTATCTATCTTTGCATACACATGAATAACCCTAGCCCCAATAACCAACGCAATGTGCGGCGTGCCGTCGCCCTTTTGGCCATTGTGCTTGCCCTGCTGCTTTGCTTTCGACTCTGCAAACGCAAAACAACAGAAGACCCCATACCCCCACCAACGCAACAGGAAACAGCCCCAACAAAAGCCGCACCGCAACATGCCTCTGGGAGAACTCATCCCAAGAGAAGGGACTTACGTACAAGGAAAGATGCTGGGAGAAAGGGCATAAAGAGACGTACTAACACAGAGCCAACAACCCCAAAGAAGGAGGAAAAGTACGCCACAGCAGAAGACGAGGGCGTAACGGATGTGCCACAAACGAGGGTTGGACCAACCGAACAACCTGTGGAACAGCAAACGCAACAACAACCCGACCAACCAGCAGAGCCAAAGACGGAGCAACAAACCGAACCAGCCGCAGAGGAGAACACCCCTGCGGAGAAGACCCGACAACCTAAATCGGCACGCGAGCCGAGGAAACGGATAACCATGCGATACAAGGGGCATAATCAATCGCGCATCGGCATCAGGGCAGGTGCGGGCTATGCCGTCATCAACAATCTCGGTGCAATGGTTGAAGAGGGTAACATCCGTCCGCGTTACACGTTGGAAGCGTGTGGGGCCACAGTACCCACGATAGGCGTTTTTGCATTATTGCGCCGTAACCGATTGGGAATGGAGCTTGCAACGGACTACACTTGGCTTGCATCGACACTGAAAGAACATAAGCTGGCAGGCAATGTGAACGAGGAGACGAACTTCCGCTATCATGTCCTCATGCCGCAGCTTGCCGCGCGGCTCTATCTTCTTGGAAACCTTTACATGGGTGTGGGCGTTGGGCTAGCCATTCCCCTTAATCCTGGTGGTATCGACTTCACGAGCGACCGACCTGCGATGTTCGCCTCGGCCGACGAGCTGACGCAGGAACACCTGAGAGAAACGCTTCGGGCAAGGGTGCAGGTCATGCCCCTCATCAAAGTGGGCTACTCGTCGTTCAAGAATGGCATTGAGGCCTATCTGCAATATGCTTATGGGCTAACCGACCTCATACAAACCAAAGATAACCCCTACGGCTATGCCACAGCAAGGAACAACAGTCACCTGTTCCTGCTGACAGTGGGCTATACCATACCTCTCAATAAAAACAAACAGCCATGATACAGTTCAGATACGGCCATGTGGCAACGTTCGTTCCACTATTGTGCACGCTGCTCCTTACGACAAGTAGGGTGCAGGCACAGATACAAAAGCCTACACCGCAGCATGCTCCCGGCGGTGTAATGGGCTATGTAAAGTGGGGCTTTGGAAATGACAATGCGCCCATGCAGCTTGCCGCCAATAGCGGAATGACCTTCGTTGGCGTGGGTAAGGCGAGGCAGGGCGGCGAGCAACTGCTTTGGCATGTGGGCGCGCAGGGCGGACAGACACAGCTGGTGCAGACCACAGCGCGCACGGCCGACCTGGCTCGTGGCACTTTCATGAACTATGTGGGGCGCGACACGCTGCCGCCTCTGCGCCTTTATACCTACGTCAGTTCTGCCGCCAACGGCATCCGTGGCACGCTAGCCGTGGGCGGAACCACTAAGGAACGATTGCCCATAAGGGCGATGAAAGAGGGTATGGCGGAGTATGCGGTGTATCCTCGTGCACTTTCGGCCACGGAACGCATGCGCGTTGAAAGTGCAATGGCCTTACGTCATGGCATTACGCTGAACCATTCGTACTTCAACTCTAAGGGCCTGGTCGTACGAAACTACTACCGCCTTAAAGCCTACAACCACCGCGTGGCTGGCATTATCGGCGACAGTACGTCGTGCCTGTACCTGTCGGCGGGCCAAAGTGCTGAGGGCGAAGCGGCTGTTCGCGTGGCGGCCAAGGCCATCGGCGAGGGTGCGAGCTACCTTTGGGGCGACAATGCCAAACGGCTTGCTTTCGCGGCAGATAGGGGAAACGGCAAATGGATGCAACGGCGATGGGCGGCAACCACTACGGGGACACCTGTGGCGGGCATGACTTTGACGCTCGACACGCGGAGCATCAGGCAACTGGAACCGCTCGGCGAGGGCGAAAGTTATTATCTGGCCATAGACAATAGCGGAACGGGTAAGTTTCCCGTCGGGCAACTTAGATATTATAAGGCACACATGGGGCAGGCGGACAGCGTTACGTTCATGGGCATAAGTGCCGGCGTGGGTGAAAGCGTCTTCACATTTCGCGCGGCCAAGGACTTCTTCTCTACCATCGACGTGGAACAGCCACGTTGCTCCACTGGCGCGAAGGGTGCACTGCGCGTACTGCTCACGGGCGGCACACCCCCATATCGCCTAACGGCAAGTGTCGACGGCAAGGCTGTATGCGTACATGCTACGGCGGACAGCATCGTAACCGTCCCCTCGCTAACACAAGGCAAGTATGTCATCGTGGCATACGATAGTAGCGGTAAATCGCTATGCAGCGAGGTAACGTTGCACAATGCCGACTTGGCCGACGTTCCCGACTTGGAGGACGTTAGCTTTGCCCAAGGGGCTGAACGCGACTATCACTTGGAAACGAAAGGCAACTACGCTTGCCGTTGGAAGACCCCTGCCGGGAAATACCTAGACGGTAGGCGCGTAACGCTTGAAGAAGATGGGGAATATCTTGTTGAACTAACCAATGGCGATGGTTGTTCTACGCTGCGCACGCTGAACGTAACCACTGCAACGAGCGATGGTTTCGCACGCTACGAGGTGTCGCCCAACCCTACTCGTGACGGCAATGTAGATGTACGCGTTGAATTGACGGAGGCTGCTCCGCTCGCGCTGTTCCTCCATGCTCCCGATGGTGCGCTGTTGCAAACCGAGGTTCGCAAACCTGAAAGCTACCACGCTACGCGCCTATACCTACCTATTGTGGGCGTGTACATATTAGAGATGAGGAGTGGTGAGGCTAGGCGAAGTGTGAAGATTATAAGAAGATAGCCCATACAAGGAACGACTAAACCTGAAATGCACATGAAAAGATTGATACACATCACGTTGGCAACGGCCATAGCTCTACTGTCGCTCGCATCTTGTAACGATGGTAGGCGTACTTCACGCGGCATGGACGCACAAGGAGAAGTAAAACGGCAGGTTATACACCACGCCGAACAAAAGGCCGACAAAGGTTCGGTAGTGCCGAATGCCAAGAATGGCATTGGCGGCACGCTTGTTACGCGTAAGGTGCAGGGTAGGGAAACCAACAAGGGCCTATCGCGCTTGCGCAGTTTCCGACGTCGTACAGTGAGCAAACTCTTCGCACGCGATGCGGCCGACTCGCTGCATCTGGGGCGTGCCCAGCTGCATGTTCCGAGTGGTAGTATGGAACGGGCCAAGTTGTTGAGCGTAACGCCACTGGGTAAGGGCGAACTGCCCCACCTGCCAGCAGGCATGGTGAATGTTACGGGCGATAGGGATGTGCCCGTTTCCGCATCGTTGAAAGGTGGTGTGGCAGGCTACCGCCTGTTGCCTCACGGCGAGCATTTCGTGCATGCGCCTGCAACCATCACCGTGCCCTATGATAGCGCGCTCATCCCGAAGGGCTATACGGCAGACGACATACACACCTATTATTATGATGAGCTGCAAGGCAAGTGGACGATGCTTCGCCATAAGGCCTTGGATAGGGAAAGGGAAGTGGTGATGGCCGAGACTTCGCACTTCACCGACGTGATAAACGGCATCATCAAGGTGCCGGAGAGTCCCGAAACGCAGAACTATGTGCCAACGGGTATTGCCGAACTGAAAGCTGCCGACCCCGCAGCAGGCATAACCACGGTGAATGCGCCCACGCCCAACCAAAGTGGAACGGCATCGCTGGGCTACGCCTTCGAGTTGCCCAAAGGGCGCGGCAGCATGCAACCCGCCGTGGGTTTGCAGTATGGCAGCGATGGCGGGTCGTCGTACGTGGGTTATGGTTGGAGCCTGCCCGTGCAGAGCGTGGACATTGAGACGCGCTGGGGTGTACCACGTTTCGACATCGAGCATGAGAGTGAGAGCTACCTGCTGATGGGAACGAAACTGGGCGACCGCACTTATCGTACAGCCGAACTGCCAGGCCGGGCAAAGGATAAGCGTTTTAAACCGCTGGTTGAGGGCGGCTTTGCGCGCATCATCCGCAGGGGCGACTTGCCCACAAACTACACGTGGGAAGTAACTTCCAAAGATGGCACCACATCCTACTTTGGCGGCATTGGTGGTAAGATAGTAGACAACGCCGTAATCAAGGATGCCGCAGGGAACATCGTGCGTTGGGCACTTTATCGAACGGTGGACACCCACGGCAACTTCGTTTCGTACACGTACGAACACCATGACAGCACCCTCTACCCCAAGTGCTATCGCTATACGGGACACGACGACGAAGCGGGAGCTTATGCCGTGAACTTCGACTATGCCCCCGCGGCGCGCAGGGATGCCATGAGCAGCGGCCGCCTGGGTGTGCTGCAACGCGACGACCGCCTCCTGCAACGCGTAAACGTTACGTTCAACAACGAGTCCGTACGCAGCTATGCGCTGCATCATCGCGAAGGCCCATTTGCCAAGACGCTGCTAGATAGTATCGTGCAACTCGATGCTAAGGGAGCAAGGGTGGCCGCACAAGGGTTTGAATACTATGATGATGTTAAGGGCGGAATGTTTGGAAAAGCGGAGCCGTGGATGGCGGAACAAGACGGGAGGGACGAATACGCCCCCTTGATAAAACACGCGATAAATGGATGCGATGACAAATTAACCATGCTTGGTGGCGGATATTCCAAGGGAAGGACATACGGAGGTGGCCTGATGGTGGGATTCGGCATTGCCATCGGCACGATGAACGTAGGCACATCTTATACACGCTCGAAGAACAGCAGTAAAGGTTTGAACGTGCTTATTGACATTGACGGCGACGGATTGCCCGACAAGGTGTTCAGGGCGGGCGGTGGTCTGCGTTACAGGAAGAACCTCCTTGGGAGTACAGGCAGGCATGGCTTTGGTAAGAGCCGTCCCATATTGGGCATTGGCGAGTTCTCGCGCAGCACCAGTTGGAGCAAGTCGCTCAATGCCGATGCGGCATTGGATTTCATTGTTGCTACGCCAGGCGTAAGTTACAGTAAGACATGGGAGAATACGGAAACGCCCGTCTACCTGTCTGACTTCAACGATGACGGACTAGTGGACATCGCTAAGGATGGCACGGTGTGGTTTAACAGGCTCGGGGCAGACAGCCTGCCGACTTTCGCTCCCAGCACTGCGGGCACCGAAAACCCCATTGTGGGACATGGGGCGGACATCGGCGATAAATTCGGCATTGACTATAAGGCCGTCAGGGATTCCTTGGAAAAGGAGAACCCCCTGCACGACGTGGTGCGCGTATGGCGTGCGCCGTTCTCAGGAACAATCCGCATTGCCAGTGTGGTGAACAAGTCCACAACTTATGGCGACGGCATCACATACAGCATCCAAAAGGAGGAACACGTATTAAAAAGGGATTCCATTCTCAGCACAGGGACGAGAACGGACAGCCTCACGACATCCGTCAAGGCCGGCGAAAGGCTGTTCTTCCGCTTACAGTCGCGCTACTCGGGTGCGGCCGACAGCGTGGCGTGGTCTCAACGGGTGGGATATAGTAAGATTGTTGGCGGCAATGCCACCTACTTGGGGCAAGACCTCTCTCACTATGATGCCGCATCCGACTTCTTGGAAGGAATGACCACGGGCATGTCTTTGCCCAAGGACGGGCGCGTGGAGGTAAAGGCGCCTTACAGAAAGGGGCGGACAGGGAGTCATGTTACGCTTGTCGTGAGAAGGAAAGATTTACACGGCGAACACATCCTGATGGAGAAGAAACTCCTGGCTGGCACTTCTGTTGAAGACACATTTGCGGATGCGTTCGACGTATTGGCGAAAGATTCGGTGCGGCTGACCTTTGAGATGCTGACGGACGCCCCTTTGGAATGGAGAAACATGTCGTGGAGGCCAACGTTAAGGTACGTCTCCACACAAGACACGCTCCGTGTAATTCCTTTTAGAAAGATGTATAACAAGCCCGTACTTGTGAGGGCTTCAAGAAATGTTAGGAAGGACCTGGCGAAGAACCAGAAATACGACCCAGGAGTAATTCTCGTGCATAAGTTTAAGGTGAAGCGACAAGATTGGAGTAACGACAAGGATACGGCAACCGTACATGTGAACTTCAACAGGGAGGACGGCACCTTACTGCTTAAACGCAAATATACCTTAACCAAGGGTGATACCATAAAGGTTGACTCGCTGGCCATTGTTGATGCAGCCTTGCTGGAAGAACTCTGCAAGGGAAAGACACTGGCAACGTTTAGTGTAGAAAACGAGTTGGCGTCGGTCGCCGTGGCTAAGGTGGAAGTTTTCCGCGATTCCCTTGTCTTCAAAAAGGATTGGACAAAGAAGAAGATGATCGTCGACCACAAGGAGAGGATCCTCGTCGACACATTTGCATGCTCCGTCTTCTCCGGCTACAATTCCCTTAATTTCGGACATCTTTATAGGGGATGGGGACAGTTCGGCTACAACGGGAATAGGGAATACGCAAGCCGTCCCATTGAAACGGCGGCATTGACCATCGACACCGACGGATACAAGAAAATCGCCGAAAATTATAAGAACAGCCATGACAAGAACGACCTCGCCGGTTTGGCAGAGACCAGCAAACAGCGTTTCTTTGTTATGGGGTACAATGTCGCACGTAGGGCATATGTCGGTGCAACCGACAGCGCTTATGTGGGCGCGTACTTCCAATGCTCCTCACGTCTGGGCGAGAGTGAGATACGGGTGGACAGTGTACAATATGCTACGGGGGAAGGTGTGCCTGCCCCCATCTTGAAGACCCGTTCCGAGGGTACGGGACATGCTGTTAGTGCCAGTGCCGACATCGGTGCACTGTCTTTCGGAGTGAGTGGTAGCAAGAGTAGCCAAACCTCTTTCACAAAAGTGTCGGCAATGGACATAAACGGAGATGGCTACCCTGACTGGATAGATGAGAACGACAGCCACATCTTCGCACAATATACGTCACAGGGAGGAAAACTCAGCGAGCATCGCTTGAATACAGGCATTAATGCGCCTCAATTCGAGTCCGGCGCTTCCACTTTTGGCGCAAACGTTGGAGGGGCGTCCAAAGGTAAGGGAAAAGGAGCTATAGCTGTGAGCATCTGCCCTAAGGACAAGTCCTCGTCGGGTGGAAATTCCTCAGGCGAAGGCGAAGGTCAGAATGCAGGTGACGGTAACTCTATCTCTCGTTTCTCGGTAAGTGCCAGCGGTGATTTCACAAGTGGAGAATCGTCTACCGCACGCGACTGGATTGACTGGAACGGTGACGGTTTGCCTGACATGGTCGAGGGTGGCACGGTGAGATACAACCTCGGCTATGGATTTACGTCAGCCATGTCACGGGGCAAAGGTTGGATGGGGGAGTTCTCTTCTAATAGGACCTGGGGCGCAGGATTAGGAACGAGCATCAACATTCTAGGTCCGGCCAACATCTCATTCGGTTTCAATGGCACAAAGACCACTACCCTTACGGAAATATCCTACGCAGACCTTAATGGTGATGGACTGCCCGACATGGTAAGGCGTGACGGCGATGGGGTTCGGGTAGCCATTAATACAGGCGAAGGATTCGTCAATGACGTCTACCGTGGTGAGGGAACTGCGGGAGGAAGTCTCGCCACCTCCGTTTCGGGCTACGGCAACACGGCCGTCAAGTTCAACCTGCATATCCTTTTCTTGAAGTTCTCGCTTACGCCACGAGTGATGGCCTCCACATCCGAGGGCGTCAGCCGTACGGAGAGCGCTTTACTCGACATTGATGGCGACGGCTTGCCCGACTTCGTTGAAAGTGCAGGCCCTGATGCCCTTGTCGTTCGCCGCAACCTCACCGGCCGCACCAACCTGCTGCGCAGCGTCACCCTGCCTTTCGGCGGACACGTCCGCGTGGAATATCAACAGACGCTGCCCAGTTTCGCCATGCCCGGCCGCCGCTGGGTGATGTCGGCCGTGGAGACTTCGGGCGGATATGCCGAGAAC
>CAUPVH010000037.1:0-8288 GCA_963514635.1 uncultured Prevotella sp.
GTCAAGAGGTAAGCATCTTGTCGCAAACGGGTCGCGGATATTTCACGCTTGCCCTGCTGGGTATTGGCGAAGAACCCACCAATCACGCCCTACGCGACTTGGCAAAAGCACGTGCCACGCTCGACGAATGGGGTCGTCCCTTCGTGTTGCTCTTCCCCAACGATGCCGATTTACAGCGTTTCAAGGACGAGAACTTCGGCACATTGCCTACCAACATCATTCTGGGCGTAGATGCCGACGGCAAGATTAAGCAGCAAGTAGCCAATGCCATGAAGCTGGCTAACCCCTCGCAGATGCCTGTTTTCATTGTGGCAGACACCTTTAATCGCGTTGTGTTCTGTTCGCAAGGCTACACAATTGGCATGGGCGAGCAGCTAGAAAAGGTGGCAAAGATGCTAGAAACGGGCAAATAAAGCCTGTTTGCATGAGGCAAATCGAGCCGATTAGGTTGGTCGCGACGTTCAGATTGCTCTGATAGTTTCGGCCAACTTAATCGGCTTTTCCTTTTTCAAGGCGGTTCAACCTCTTCAGTTTGGCGGCCTATTCTGCTTTTAGGTCAGTAGTATTTGTTCGACTTGTCTCACTAGTTGGGGCATTTCCCCATTTAAACAAAAATATAATCTCTTAATATATTATGGTGTATATTTCGGGATTTTTATGTAAGTTTGCAATATGAAACGAATAGCGGACGTGTGCCGCACGCAACTAACAACACCTCGAACCTATGGACTGCAACCATTACTCGCCTAAACAAGCCCTGCAATACGTGGCCTTGCACTTTGTTACCATGCTTGTTGTGCTGACTGGATTGTTGAGCGCATGCGCCGACAAGCAGCCAATCGACCTGCCCGACTTTCCTCCTGCCAGCCAAGAGCCTGCCAAACAGAACGTCGAACCTAAAACCGACGGGCGTTTGTTGCGCCTACTTGCAACGTACGAAGAACAAGATGGAGCCGAAAAAACGGCCACTGCCAACCGCATTTTCGGGCTGTTGTATGCCGAAGAAGTAACCGATTCGCTCGTTAAAGTGGCCAACAACACCCCCAAAGACGAGGTGGATGCGATGGTATTGTATCACGCTGCCGAGTATTTTTTGGACAAACAAGACTACGCTACGGCCTTAAACTATGCCCGAAAAGCCCTTCCCCTTACTTACAAAACCAACGACTTGTTACTCATAAGCGACTGCGAACAGCTTGCCGCCCAGTTGTTATTCCGCCAATCAGACCTTGTACGGGCCATTAAGCACGCCCAAAAAAGCCTTGAATTAGACCGCGAAACGGGCGATAAAAGCCGGATAAGCAGCTCGTTAAACACACTTGCGGGCATTAGTCTTGTGGCTAAGCAACCCGAAGAGGGCGAACGCTACATCTTAGAGGCCATTGCATTGAGCACCGAGGCCAACGATTCTAACCGCATGGCCATACAATATGGCATGGCATCAGAAATTTATCACGCCATGAAAAAAGAGCAGTTGGCCCTCGAACACGCAGTGAAAGCCTACCAAATAGACGAGCAACGCGGCAATGTAGCGAAGATGGGCATCAGACTTTCGCAGATGGCGACCGCCTTAATGGACATGGAACGCTTTGTTGAGGCCGAAAGAACAGTGGAAAGAGCCATCCCTATACTTGAAAAAGCAGGCAACAAGCAGTCGTTGGGCATTTGTATGAACCAAAAGGGCGAACTGCTTAACCGCCGCGGCGAGTACGCATCGGCGCAACAATGCTTTGAAAAAGCAATCGAAATATTCGAACAACGCAACGACCTTTATAACCTAAGCAGGGCGCAGATGGGCGCTTTCAATGCCTTAAAAGCCAGCAATCCCACCCTGGCCGCACAGCATTTGCAACGCTATGTGGCACTGAAAGACTCTATTTACCAGCACGATATGGAGCAGGCAGTGAGTCAAAGCAACGCCAAATACAAGAACGAAGAGCTTACATTGCAAGCGCAACACGAGCAAAAAGAAAAGCGCATTGTGGCCATTGCCGCCATTGTGGTGGTTACGTTGTTGCTGTTGGTAGTGGTCGCACTGGTATATGTGGGCAAGATTAGGCAGCGCAACCACGCCTTACTCAAACAGGTGAGCCAGTTGCGAGAGAACTTCTACACCAACATCACCCACGAATTGCGAACGCCTTTAACCCTAATACTGGGTCTAAGCCACGAGTTGAACCAAGACGAAAGCCTTACCGACGAGGCCAAACATAAGGCAACCACCATCGAAAGGCAAGGAAACAGCTTGCTTACGCTCATTAATCAGCTGCTAGACATCGCCAGGGTGAAGTCGGCCGTAGGCAATCCCGACTGGGAAAACGCCGACATAACAGCGCATGTAAACATGGTTGTGGAGAGTTATCGCGACTTCGCGGTGTCTCAAAACGTGGAATTAAACTTCTCTGGTAACGAGCGTATCGTTACCGACTTCGTGCCAGAGTATATTAATAAGGTGATGAACAACCTGCTGTCTAACGCATTTAAGTTCACGCCCCCATACGGAAAGGTGAGCGTTGCGGTGGCGCGCGAGGCCGCAAACGTCGTCATTAGGGTGAAAGACACGGGTGCGGGCATTGCTCCTGAGGCCGTAGCGCATCTCTTCGAGCCTTTTTATAGGGCCAGCAATGGTGCATCGAAGAACGGAACTGGCGTGGGATTGGCCTTGGTTAGGCAGATAATAGACGCGCTAGACGGGCAAATCGTGGTGGGAAGTTCGCCTGGACGAGGGGCTACTTTCACCATAACGCTGCCCATAAGAAACGTGTGCAAGCCCACGGCCAACGCTCAAAAGCACACCAACACGCCCATGTTGCCGCATGTGGAGAAACGTCTCGACGACGAAACGAACGATAATTGCGCCGAGCAACGCATGCTTATCGTGGAAGATAATGCCGACTTGGCTGCATATATGGGTTCGTTGTTCACGCCGCAATACGCCGTTTGTTATGCCTCTAACGGCGAGGAGGCCTTGTCCAGAGCAACTGAACTGGTGCCCGACATCATCATAACCGACCGCATGATGCCTGGAATGGACGGCTTGGAGGTGTGCAAACAGGTTAGGGCGAGCGACGTAATGAACCATATTCCCATCGTGGTGGTTACGGGAAAGATAACCGAACAAGAACGATTGGAGGGCATTAAGGCTGGGGCCGACGCCTATATCACCAAACCGTTTAACAGCGAAGAACTGATAACGAGGGTAGAAAACCTGCTTGATAGGCATCGAAAATTGCGCGAGAAGTATGGTGATAACGGAAACGAAACAAAAGAAGAAGGCGATGTTCGTGCCGAGGCCGAACGGCAATTCCTAACGAAAGCCGTAGACACAGCTTACCTTTTGCTCGACAAACGCGCGCTAGACGTTAACGCCTTAGCCGAAAGATTGGGCATGAGTCTTAGGCAATTCACCCGTAAGATAGTGGCGCTTACAGGCAACACGCCTGGTGCTTTCATCCTAAACTTAAAGATGCAGAAGGGCAAACAGCTGCTCGACACAAGGTTTGAGTTGAACATCGAAGAGATTTCAGAACGTTGTGGTTTCGAACATGCGTCTAGTTTCTACCACGCTTTCAAGAAAGCATTCGGCGTTACGCCGTCTGAATATAGGAAGAATGGTGGCTAAAAGAGGCCTCACACCCAGCCCCTCTCCAAGGGGAGAGGGGCTGGGGGTGAGGCTTTTTATTACTCTGTTACTGCTTTTTCTCATCATTTCTCACTAACTTTGCAATTGCTTTCAGGCCTCTTCGCCGCAGTGTATGCGGGTAGTGTGTTCTGGATAACTAACGAAACCAAACAAAAAAACAAGGATGAAAAAGCTTTTAGCTGTGGCCATTGCTTTCGTGGCCAGCCTGTCTGTACAGGCGCAGAACGTGCAATTGCATTACGATTTCGGACATCTGAACGACAATCTCTCCACCCGCCCCAAACTAACGACAACCGTGGAGATGTTCAAACCCGACAAATGGGGTAACACTTTCTTCTTCGTCGACATGGACTATGCAGACAACGGCGTGGCCTCCGCATATTGGGAGATAGCCCGCGAACTGAAATTCTGGCAAGCACCATTGGCTATTCACGTAGAGTATAATGGCGGATTGGCCAAAGGGGTGGGCTCGTATAACGATGCTTATCTTGCTGGTGTGACTTATAGCTGGAACGATAAAGACTTTAATTCGGGCTTTACCATCACGCCCATGTATAAGTATTTGGCCAAACAAAGTCAAAAACACTCGTGGCAACTCACGGCAACATGGTACTTAAACTTCTGCAACCAGTTGCTGTCGTTTAATGGTTTCGCCGACTTTTGGGGCGACCGCCGTTTTGCCGACGGACGAAACATCGCCGTTTTCCTTGCCGAACCCCAATTCTGGGTTAACCTGAACCGCATCAAAGGCGTTAGCGAAGACTTTAAACTAAGCCTCGGAACGGAGTGGGAAGTAAGCAACAACTTCGTTAATCAAAACCATCGCTGGTATTGGTTGCCTACATTGGCAGCGAAGTGGACATTTTAATAAATACAACTGGCCTCACCCCAACCCCTCTCCAAGGGGAGAGGGGAGTGATTTGCTGTGCTGCAACTAAGCAAACAAATGCGAGATAGCAATGTTATCACAGTGCATATTACGCCCCTCTCCCCTTGGAGAGGGGTTGGGGGTGAGGCCAGCTCACAATAATCTTACACAATGTCTTTCTATTCTCTTTTGGGGTTTAACCCCAAGAAACAATCGCGCCGCACAGAGATGATGGCCGGCGTAACCACGTTTCTAACCATGAGTTACATCCTTGCCGTGAACCCCGACATACTAAGTGCCGCGGGAATGGACAAGGGTGCCGTGTTCACTGCCACTGCCTTGGCCTCGGCCCTTGGCACATTGTTCATCGCTTTCTTAGCCAAGCTACCCTTTGCGCAAGCTCCCGGCATGGGCATCAACGCCTTTTTCGCCTTCACCTTGGTGCGTGGCATGGGCTATTCGTGGGAGGCAGCCTTGGCGGCAGTGTTTGTAGAGGGTATTGTCTTCATCCTATTAACCGCCCTGAACATACGCGAACAAATAGTAAAGTGCATCCCTAAGAACCTGCGCTTTGCCATTTCGGGCGGCTTAGGCCTGTTTATAGCCTTCATCGGACTGAAAAATGCGGGTATTGTAGTGGCCCACGATGTAACCTTCGTTACCCTAGGCACCTTCACTCCCACGGCTGCATTGGCCTCGTTGGGTATCATTTTAAGTGGTGCACTGCTGGTGTTGAAGGTTCGCGGAGCCTTGTTTTATAGCATCTTGATATGTACGGTTGTGGGCATACCTATGGGAATAACCCAAATTCCCGATGCCTTCGTGCCCGTTTCGCTACCCCAAAGCATTGCCCCAACGTTCTTAAAGCTCGACTTCGCTGCACTGCTCAACGTAGATATGATGCTCACCGTATTTGTATTGGTGTTTATCGACATCTTCAACACGCTGGGAACGCTCATCGGAACGGCAGCCAAAACCGACATGATGGACGAAAAAGGCAATGTGAAGAACATCCAAAAGGCCATGATGGCCGATGCCATAGCCACGTCTACGGGTGCACTTTTGGGCACATCTACCGTTACAACGTTCGTTGAGAGCGCAGCAGGTGTGGCCGAAGGCGGCCGAACAGGACTAACGGCATTTACTACGGCCATGTTCTTCCTCGTGGCTTTGTTCATGGCTCCGCTGTTCCTTATCATCCCTTCTGCCGCTACCACGGGCGCACTGGTGCTTGTTGGCGTGTTTATGTTAGAGTCTATCAAGAAGATAGACCTGCAAGACATCTCCGAGGCACTACCTTGTTTTATCACCGTTTTGATGATGGTGCTAACTTATAGCATTGCCGAAGGCATGGCCTTGGGACTGATTAGCTACACACTGGTAAAGTTGTTGAGCGGCAATTACAAAGACGTCAACATCACGCTCTTCATCGTTAGTTCACTTCTTGTTTTGCGTTATGTGTTCCAATAAGGCTCGCTCACTGTTGCTGGGGGCCGTGTTGTGCATGGCCTTTGCTGCCTTTGGGCAGACACTTGTGTTGGGTAGCTATAATATAAGGTATCGAAACGACGGCGATGAGGCCAAAGGGCACCTTTGGGCGAAACGTTGTCAGGTGATAGCCGACCAACTTAACTATCACCATCCCGATGCTTTCGGGGCGCAAGAGGTGCTGAAAGGCCAACTCGACGACCTGTTGCGCGCACTGCCCGACTACGATTACGTGGGCGTTGGGCGCGACGATGGACACGAGGCGGGCGAGTATGCGCCCATATTTTATCGGCGCGACCGACTGCTTTTGCTTAGCGACGGATACTTTTGGCTGTCGCCTACACATACAAAACCTTCGTTGGGGTGGGATGCGGCTTGCATACGCATCTGCACTTGGGCCAAATTCAGGGTGCGCGAGAGTGGCGAAGTGTTCCTTTTCTTCAACCTCCATACCGACCATGTGGGCGTTAAGGCCCGCCGAGAGTCGGCAAAGCTGGTGATGAAAGCTATCGACGGCTTGGCCGGAAAAGACAAACCTGTGGTGCTAACGGGCGACTTTAACGTAGACCAAACCGACGAAACCTACGCCATCTTCACCGCAAAGGCGCGCTTAAACGATGCCTACGTCGTGGCTAAGCACCGCTTTGCCGAGAACGGAACGTTTAACAGTTTCGACCCCACGCTGAAAACAACCAGTAGGATAGACCACGTTTTTGTGTCGCCTCGTTTCGCTGTGGCTCGTTATGGCGTACTGCCCAACTTCTATTGGACGGAAGAACCCGCGGCCAAAAGCCAAAAAGGGCAGGATGCACCGCAACAAATCGACTTTAAACAACACCGAATACGCACGGCATCCGACCATTATCCGGTGTTTGTGGAGGTAAATCTTAGGCCATAGCCTTTCCGCAACTGGCATCACCTCCAACGCCTTTCCAAGGGGCGAGGGGGCGTGTAAAGCCTTGTTACTGCCTAGCATGTTGCACCCATTGGCCTAGTAACCACACCATGATATGATGTTTTTTCATTTAGAAGCGATAAAGCATATTACGTTTCTACGTTTAGAAACCACCAAGCTTACCACGCCCCGCTCCGCTTGGAGCGGGGTGGGGGGCAAGGCTTTTCTTTGTCTTTCTCTTCTCTTTTGTGTTGTATGCTTATTGGGCTGTCGCTCTGATTACCGTAACAAGATTGATGCGGCCTTGCAAGCAGGCCACAATCGGCAGGCAATGACCCTGCTAAACCAAGCCATTGCCGACACAGCCACGGCCGAATGGCTGTGGAAACGGGCCGAACTAGAAACAAAGCTGGGCAAGGATGCCGATGCTTTGCGCGATTACCACCGCCTGTTACTTCTCCATTCGGTTAAAGATGGTGCTGAATTTGCAGCCCATGTAGATATAACGGCCGATAGTTCGGTGAACGTTAACGAGGTGTTTAGCAGGCAGCTAGCGGCTTATTTCAGGCTTGGACAAATGCGTTTGGCCGAGAATAAGTTGGAGCAGATGCGAAAACACTTTTATAATAAGGGGCAAGTAGGCAGGTATTATTATTGGAAAGGGGTTATAGCCAAAGGCAATAAGGAATGGTATGCGGCTTATTCGTCCTTTTGGGAGGCGGCATTGCTGCACTACTCTGATGCTCGTTTGCAGCTAAAAGAGATGTCGAAACGGTTGGGAATGCCATTGAACTGGCCCACAGACCTAGACTCGATGAACGTTGAACTGCAATTTACGGATGGCACAAGGTGGCCGATTGCCAATAAGTTGCAGGGCGAACCGCGGCTCGTAAAAGTTGAATGCAAGCGCGTAGAGATAACCAACATACGGCGTTTTGTGCTGAAAAACCATCTCGATGCCGCTGCTTTGCACGCCATTCCTGGCATGGGCAACAAAGGTAAGCAGGTGGCACCCGTGTGTATTGCCACTACTAGCGGCCATAACCTTTGCTTTACCTGCTTGCCCAGCAGCAGTCAGTTGGCCAAATTAGGGCTGAATGCAAGCGAAGGCGCAGTAAAGCCAAACGCACAACTGGGCAAACCGCAAGTTATCGAGGTGTGGGTGATGAAGTATGAAGACGCCCAAGGGCGGCGAAATTGCAAGGTTTACATCAAGTAGAGCTGCTTTTGGCCTTATGCCTCTCTTGGGTTTGGGTTAAAGAAATGTAGTTGGCTTACCCTGAATTTGTATAAATTTTGGTACAAATTTTAACATTATGAGTGCCGTTTTATTCACCAACCGCCCACTCGGTCGCAAAAAATCGATTCTCGCGAAGGTTTGTTTTGAGGCAGAA
>CAUPVH010000038.1:0-8205 GCA_963514635.1 uncultured Prevotella sp.
GTACGAGGTGGCCATTAAGAAAGACTTGCCAAAGACAGCCATCGGCGTATTGACCCAAATAGAGAAACGGGCTAAGGCCGATAAGCAATACGGCTCAATGCTCAAAGCCGTTATATGCAGGGGTGCTTTGCAGTCGGCCATTGCTCCCGACTCACTGCTTGGCGAGGTAAAACGATTGGAGGAGGCCGAGTTGGCGGTTAGAAAATCCCAACTGGTGTTGGCTGCCGTGTACCAATCGGCGTTGGCGCAGATGTATTGGAATAATCCCAATATGGGCGACAGCAAAGGCCAAAAGAGCAAAGCTTATCTCGAAATGTCATTGCAGCATCCCGAATTATTGGCGAAGACATCGGCCAAAGGCTACGAACCGCTGTTAGAACCTGGCATCGACAGTCGCATTTTCAATAACGACCTGTTGCATGTACTGGCTATGGTGTGCGACAATTATTGCCTAATGTACGACTATTACTCGAAGGCAGGAAACCGGCGAGCAGCCTGCATCGTGGCCAGTATGATGTTTCGCAAGGGATACAACAACTTTTCGGGACGTACAATCGAGCGGGAAGGCGAAGTTTCACCTTGGTCTTTCTATAAGTCGCACACCGTTCACCAACTCGATTCGCTCATTGAGATATATTCCGACCTACCCGAAGTTGCCGAATTGGCACTTGTTCGGTATACGATGATGGACTCGGCAAACGACGTCCCGGAGAAAGACGTGATAGAATACATTAATACAGCCTTGGCTAAGTGGGGCGGGTGGCCGCGTATGAACGTCTTGCGCAACGCATATAAAAAGCGCATTAACCCCACGTTCGATGTGAAACTAAGAGAATTTATGATGCCCAATACCCCACAGCAAGTGTATCTTACAGGCGTACGCAATATCGGGAAAGTTGCTATGAATGTGTGGCGGTTAGATGTAGATGGGGTGTTTTAAAAAGATATAGAGAAACCTGAGGGGGTTGAAAATCTCAAACATAAGATGAGTGCCGTACCCTCGGCCAATCGCGAATGCAAGTTTGTGGGCAAGCTCCCTTACAAGTATTCAACAGATTCGGTGCTGTTGCAGGGTTTGCCCGTGGGTACGTACATGTTGGAGTTTGTCGCCGATAACAAGGAAGTGCCTGTTCGGCGAATGCTTTTAGCTGTAACCAATGTTACGGCGGTGGTGCAAGCATTGCCCGCTAACCGCGTGCGCATCGTCGTGTTAAACGCCACTACGGGCTATCCCATGCCCAATGCTAAGGTAAGATTGACCCTTAAAAACAGGCACGAATACAAATTTAGGGTAGAACATCAAGACTGCAATGCCGATGGCGAGTTGGAATATAGAGTGCGTGATGATGAATATCTGAGAGGCATTTATCCCTATACGCCCACTGATGTATATGCGCATGAGGAGAATTATGACAGCTATTATGGCTATTATGACAATAAAAGGCGATACGCAACGTTACATTTGTACACCGATAGGAGTATATACCGCCCCGGACAGACCGTTCATTTGGCCGGCATCTGCCTTGAACGCAGAACGGACTTGGAGCGAAAGCCGGTAGCGGGAGAGAAGTTGACACTGGTGCTTTACGACGCCAACTACCGAGAGGTGGCCCAAAACGATGTCGTTACAGATGCTTTCGGCAAATGTTCCACACAGTTCACCTTGCCTTCTGGCGGATTGACAGGTGCGTTCGAGGTGCGTTCAAGGGGCAAGGTACATAGCAGTATACAAATTCGGGTGGAAGAATATAAGCGCCCGACGTTTGAAGTTAATTTCCCCGAAGTGAAAGAGAAGTATGCACCAGGCGACACCGTGGTGGTTAAAGGTCATGCTAAAAGCTTTGCTGGCGTACCCGTGCAAGGGGCGAAAGTGAGCTACAAGGTAAGGCGTAACCCCGCTTTTTGGTGGCACTGGCGAAACGGAAACGATGAGAGGGGCACGTTGATATCCAGCGGAACGCTCGTTACCGATGCTGATGGAGCATTCAGTGTGGGCATCCCCATGATTCTGCCCGATAGCAAACAAAGCTATGGATTCTATAATTTCGAGGTGACAGCCACCGTTGTAGACCAAGGTGGAGAAACCAGAGTGGGCTATATGAGCCTGCCTTTGGGTAGCAGAACCACTGTGTTAAACTGTGACCTGCCCTACAAAATAGAGAAAGACAGTCTTAAAACACTGCTCTTCAATTACAGGAATGCCTCGGGAGTGGGAATCCCCGGCACAGTTCGCTATTATATAGATAAGGAGAAAGACGTACAAACCGCTAAGGCCAATACGCCAGTGCCATTTAATGCAGCCGCCTTTTCCTCTGGCAAACATCGCTTGGTGGCCATCTGCGGGAACGACACCATTCAACAAGAGTTCATCCTTTTCAGTATGAAAGACCGTCGTCCCGTGGTTGAATCGAAGATGTGGACTTATCAAACGGCAAAGAGTTTCAACTTAGCCAACAAGCCTGTGTATGTGCAAGTGGGCACTTCGCTTAAAGACACCTATGTGCTTTATGCCATTTATTCGGGCGATAGGGTGCTCGAAAAGGGAGCAACCGTTGTAAGCGACTCGCTCATCACCATCCCCTATACCTACAAACCTGAATACGGTGATGGCATAACCATCAGTTATGTATGGACCAAAGGCGACCATTGTTACGATACTTACATCAGCATAGCAAGGGCAATGCCCGACAAACGCTTGGTGCCCGAATGGAAAACGTTTAGAAACAGGCTTACACCTGGGCAGAAAGAAGAGTGGACGCTGAACCTGAAATACCCCAACGGCAAGCCAGCCAATGCCCAACTGATGGCCACACTCTACGATAAGTCGCTCGATCAGATATTGAGACATCGTTGGGACTTTGGTTTGGCCTATTCTTTCAGTACGCCTTCCGTTCGCTGGCAGTGTGTTTGGAGCCTCCGCACCTGTTACTTAGGTGCCAGATATCCGCTAAAACTGTTGCCTGTAAACCAGTTCAACTATTATCATTTTGCCTCTGGATGTTTCCAATGGAACCACTATTTCACAAGAGCAAACGCCATGGCCGCATTAGATGTGAAGGGAAACGACATGGCTAGCCCAGAACAAGTGATTACATCCAGAGTACAAGTAGAAAATTATAGCGCATCTGCCAAGAGTACAAGAAGTGGGGCTGCTGCCTATGCAAAAGAGGTTTCGACGGAACGAAGCAGCGATGAAGTGCTGAAAGTACGCGAAACAGGCAAAGAAGACCAAGGCCAAACGGCTGGTAAGGGCGACAAGCCCAGCATCCGCGAGAACCTTAACGAGACGGCTTTCTTCTATCCCGCCCTCACTTCCGATGCCAATGGCGACGTGGCCATCAAGTTTACGCTGCCCGAAAGTGTCACCACCTGGCGCTTTATGGGCTTGGCCACCGACAAGGACATGAACAACGTGCTGGTGGAAAACGAGGCCGTGGCCTCCAAGAAGATGATGGTACAGCCCAACATGCCACGCTTTATGCGTCTGGGCGACAAGGGCTGGATAACCGCCCGCGTAATCAACACCTCCGAGAAGGCGTTGACGGGAACGGCCTTGATTGAGATGGTAGACCCCGAAACGGGCAAGACGTTCTATACCGACACGAAGACCTGCACGGTGAGTGCCGGCCAAACCACGAACGTGAGCTTTCTGCTCGACCTGCAAGAAGGCTCTAAGTTCTACGCCGCTGGCGTTAAAGTGTGGATATGCCGCATATCGGTTACGGGCAAAGGGTTTAGCGACGGCGAACAACACTACCTGCCCCTGCTGGGCGATACCGAGCTTGTCACCAACTCGAAGGCCTTTACGCTGCATCGCCCGGGCAAGCTGAACATCGACCTGCGCAAGCTCTTCGCCGTGAACAGGGCCGACAACCGACTCACCATCGAATACGCCAACAACCCCGCTTGGATGATGGTACAGACTTTGCCGTATATGGGCAGTGCCTCGGAGAGCGATGCCATATCCCTGGCCACCTCGTTCTACGTAAACAGCTTGGCCAACCACATGCTCAAACAAGTTCCCGCAATAAAGCGCACCATCGAACTGTGGAAACAGGAAAACAACGGCGAAGGCTCGATGGTAAGCGAGCTTGAAAAGAACGAAGAGCTGAAAACGCTGGTGCTGAACGAGACGCCTTGGGTGTGGGAAGGTAAGAACGAAACCCGTCAACGCCAAGAATTGACGCGTTTCTTCGACGAGAACGGCATCGCGCTACGCCTCAACACGGCCACGAACAAGCTGCGCCAACTTCAAAGGCACGATGGCGGCTGGGGCTGGTTCGAGGATATGCAGAGCAGTCCCTCGATAACGCTAGCCGTTGCCGAGATGGTAACACGCCTGCAAACGCTGACGGGCGGACGTACCGACATGAACCGCAACCTGGAAAAAGCCTTCCAGTTCATGGGCACTGCGGTAAAGGAAGAAGTGGCCGAGATAAAGGAACGCGAGAAGAAAGGCGAGAAAGACGTGCTCCCAAGCGAATGGGCGGTGCGCTACCTCTATGTAAGCTCGCTGGTAGACAAGGAATATTACGAGGACGTTCAGGCCGAACGCAAGTTCCTCATCAGTCGCATGGCCAAGCAGCCTGTCGCCTTCACCATCTACGGCAAGGCCGTTGCTGCCGTTATTTTGGCCAAGAACGGCTATGCACAGATGGGCAAAGAGTATTTGCAGAGCATTCGCGAGTACAGCGTGTTTACCGAAGAGATGGGCCGCTACTACGACACGCGGAAGGCCTATTACAGCTGGTTCGACTACAAGATACCCACGCAGGTGGCGGCCATCGAGGCCATACAGGCCCTCGAGCCCCACGACACGACCACCCTCGACGAGATGAAACGTTGGCTGTTGCAGCAGAAACGCACGCAGGTTTGGGACACGCCCATCAACAGCGTCAATGCCGTTTATGCCTTCCTCAACGGCAACATGCAGGTGTTGCAGGCCGCCGCCGACTCGCCCGCCAAGCTCTCTGTGGACGGCAAACGCCTCGAAACGCCCAATGCCTCGGCAGGCATGGGCTACGTAAAGACCACCATGACGGGTGCCGACCTCAACACCTTCACCGTAGACAAGACCGCCCCAGGCACCTCGTGGGGTTCTGTCTACGCCCAGTTTACGCAACGCACCAGCGGCATTGCCGATGCCTCGATGGGGCTAAGCGTTAAGCGCGAACTGCTGTACGATGGCGAATTGAAGGTGGGTAGCAAGGTAAAGGTGCGCATAACCATCACGGCCGACCGCGATTACGACTTCGTTCAGGTGGTAGACAAGCGCGCCGCCTGCATGGAACCCGCAAATCAACTCACAGGCTATCGCGGTGGATTCTACTGCTCGCCACGAGACAACGCCACCTATTATTATGCCGACATGATGCCTAAGGGCACGCATGTGGTAGAGAGCACCTTTTATGTAGATCGCCCCGGAACATTCACAACGGGCACTTGCACCGTGCAATGCGCTTACAGCCCAGCGTATATGGCACGCACCAAGGCCCTAACCATAACGATAAAATAAACAATAACAATAATGAACAACAGTATCTTGGCGGCCATGCTCCTTTCTATGGCCGGCCTTTCGGCCTCGGCACAGCGCATGGAAGCTGTGCGTGCGGCCATTGATTGTGGGCAAGTGCTGTATCGCACACCCGTAACCGCCGTCTTCGAAGTAAAAAACAAGGGTGGGAAACCGCTGCGCATCACCGATGTTCGGAAGAGTTGCGGATGCACAGAGGTTAGCTATCCCAAGACCGAGATACCTGCCGGGCAGGTGTTTAAGGTGCAAGCCACCTACGATGCCGCCCAAATGGGGCACTTCAACAAACAAGTTGGCCTCTATGGACCATCGGGAAAAGATCCCCTTGTGCTAACGTTGAAAGGCGTTGTGGTTGAAGAAGTGGTAGACTTTTCTGGCACTTACCCCTTCACCCTTGGCGATGTGATGGTAGAAAAGAACAACATCGAGTTCGACGACGTGAATCGCGGCGACCGTCCCGTGCAGAAAATACACATCATGAACAATTCGGGCAAGCCCGTACAGCCCGTATTGATGCACCTGCCGCCATATCTCCAAGCCGATGTTTCGCCCTCAACCATCATGTCGGGGCGTAGTGGTGTGGCCACCATTACACTCGATTCGCGTTCGCTCCGCAACTTCGGACTAACCCAAACCAACATCTATCTGGGCATGTTCCCCGGCGATAAGGTGTCGGCCGACAAGGAAATAAGCGTGTCGGCGGTTCTTTTGCCGGGCTTTAACGAGTTGTCAACGAAAGCTCTTCACAACGCGCCACAGATAAAACTCTCGGCAACGAAGGTCGACCTTGGCACTATTTCTGGAAAGAAAGTGAAGAAAGCCGAGATAGACATTGCCAATGTAGGCCATAGCACACTAGATCTTAGCTCGCTGCAAATGTTCACCGCAGGCCTTAAACTATCGCTCAACAAAACGCACATCGTGCCTGGCGATATGGCCAAGCTTAAAATAACGGCCGACGAAAAGCAGCTTAAAAACGTGAAGGCTGCACCGCGTGTGCTGATGATTACCAACGACCCCAAGCAGCCCAAGGTTGTGATAACCATTAATGTGAAATGATACAGGTAGAGATAGACAACGGTAGTGGCTTTTGTTTCGGCGTTACAACGGCAATTAAAAAGGCCGAAGAAGAGTTGGCGGCAGGCAAAAAGATGTACTGCCTGGGCGATATTGTACACAATGGCATGGAAGTGGAACGCCTAACGGCTATGGGTATGACCACCATCAACCACGAACAACTTCGTGAATTGCACGATGTGAAAGTGTTGTTGCGTGCACATGGCGAGCCACCCGAAACCTACGAACTTGCCCGTCGCAACAACATCGAGATTATTGATGCCACTTGTCCTGTGGTATTGCAGCTGCAAAAGCGCATCAAGAAACAGTTCGATGCCAACCCCGATGCGCAAATCGTTATCTTCGGAAAGAACGGACACGCCGAAGTGCTCGGTCTTGTGGGGCAGACGCGCAGCGAAGCCATCGTGATAGAGCATTTCGACGAGGTGTCAAAGTTGGATTTCAATCGCGACATCTACCTCTATTCGCAAACCACGAAGAGCTTAGACGAGTTTCACCGCATCATCGAGTACATCCAATCGCACATCAGTTCCACGGCCACCTTCCGCAGTTTCGACACCATTTGCCGACAAGTGGCCAACCGCATGCCCAATATTGCCCGCTTTGCAACTCAACATGACGTGATAATCTTTGTGAGCGGACGGAAAAGTAGCAACGGAAAGGTGCTTTATAACGAGTGCAAGGCCGTAAATCCAAGGAGTTATCATGTGGAGAATGCCAGCGAGATAAACCTCGATTGGTTTGTCGATGCCCAAACGGTTGGCATCTGCGGAGCAACCAGCACCCCCAAATGGTTGATGGAAGAATGCCGCGACCATATTCTGGATGCACATAAACAACCATAGTCTGCTTGCAAGTGGCCTCTCCCACAGCTGTATGCTTAGTAGTAACTAAACTAACAAACAAACTCACCTCTAAGTCCTCTTACAAGAGCATGTCTTAGGGGTGAGTTGTTGTTTGCTAGCTGTCGCGCACTTGTTTGTTATGCGCTGCTGGCCCATGTAAAGTTGTTTGGCTTTTACTTAGAACTCAAAGCCAAACTGTATCTTAATTGCCGATATGGATTTTCCCTCGAACTCCACGGTATAGTTGTGCTCATTATGTACTACATAATAATATGTTTCGCTGAGATATACATCGTATAATAGGGCATAGCCAATGGCTGCGTGCAGGGCTAACTTGTTGGTAAGGCCGAAACGACAGCCCAACATGGGGTTGAAATAAAAGCCTTGAATGTCTCTGCCGAATGCAAAACCAAATTTAGTGCCAATGAAGGGCGAAACAGGGCCATTGATAAAGTTGGTACGTATGTCGGCATATATGGGGACGTTAACCGTATTGTGCTTGCCAAAATACTCAAAGCCGATGCCACCACCCACAAAAAGTTGCGGAAGAATTTGGCTACCAAGGCTAACGCTTAATCCTTCTCTATGATAACTGCTGCCGTCTAAGCTGGCCGAAAAGCTACCTTCCACAAAGCCTTTAAACCCTCTGGCTATTTTTTTTAGGCCATTGAAAGTCGGCTCGTCTTCGCTCTTCTTTTCTTTCTTTGCAATCTCGGCGTTCTCTATACGTGCAACATCGTTCGTGTTGTA
>CAUPVH010000039.1:0-8192 GCA_963514635.1 uncultured Prevotella sp.
GTTAAAGGAGAGTTTGTGGACGGGTTTGCGGTTCGACAACATGGTTAAATCGGCCCAATATTGGGTGAAACACATCCAAACAAAAGAGAAACCCGATGTTATTATCGGCCTTTTCCATAGCGGACGCGAAGGCGGAATACACACCCCCGACTACGATGAGGATGCTTCGCTGACGATAGCACGCGAAGTGGAGGGTTTCGACATCATTCTTTTCGGACACGACCACACCCGTTACGCTGGATGGGTAAAGAGCAATGCTGGCAAAGACGTGCTGTGTTTGGACCCTTCGTGCGATGCTTACATGGTGAGCGATGCTACTATCAGCATACGCAAGGCAAAGGGCAAGGTGGTGAGCAAGAAAATAACGGGCGACGTGATAGACATCACAGGGCAGCCCATCGACGAGAAGTATGTGCAACACTTCAAAGCCGACATTGATAGTGTGAACGCTTTTGTGAACAGGAAGATTGGGCGCTTTGAAAACACGATTTACACGCGCGACTGCTATTTTGGCAGTGCTGCCTTCACCGACTTTATTCACGACCTGCAATTAAAGATAACGGGAGCCGACGTTTCGTTTAATGCTCCGCTATCGTTTGACGCACGTATCAACAAGGGCGACGTGTATGTGAGCGACATGTTCAACCTATATAAATACGAAAATCAAATATATGTGCTTAAAATGACGGGCAAAGAGATACGCAACCATTTGGAAATGAGTTACGACCTGTGGGCAAATACGATGAAATCGCCCGACGACCACATCATGCAGATAAGCGAATGGGCCAAGCAAGACCGTCAACGGTTTGGCTTTAAGAACCTGGCATTTAACTTCGATAGTGCGGCCGGCATCATCTACGAGGTGGATGTAACCAAGCCCGATGGACAAAAGGTGAGGATATTGAGCATGGCCGACGGTACGCCGTTCGACGAAAACCGCTGGTATAAGGTGGCTATGAACAGCTATCGAGGCAATGGCGGTGGCGAATTGCTTACCAAGGGGGCAGGCATTCCGCGCGCAGAGTTGAAGAGCAGGATTGTGTTTGAGAGCGAGAAAGACCAGCGTTTCTACCTGAAGAACGAGGTTGAGAAGGCTGGCGTGATGAATCCGCAGGCACATAACAATTGGAAGTTCGAGCCAGAAGAATGGACTAAGCCCGCCATAGAGCGAGACAGGAAACTGATTTTCGGTAATTAAAACCGGTGAGTTGATGAGTTGGTGAGTTTATAAGTTAGTGAGCTTGTGAGTTAGTGAGTTGATAAGTTGATGTGTTTTTGAGAAATCCAACTGCTCACAAACTTATCAACTCACTAACTCACAAGCTCACTAACTTATAAACTCACTAACTCACCAACTCATCCACTTATAACCTCAACAACTCAACAGCTATAAATTCAAAGCCAATGAAAAGCCTGTGGTTTGTATTTAAGCAATCGAACTTGCTACTTGAACAGCTTGACGACCATAGGTTCGGCATTCCCTTATCAGATAACCCGCCAACAACCATTAACGAAGGGCAAGATGTTCATGAGATGGAATGCACGACCGAAGGAATGGCCGTAAAGACGTACGCAATAGACAACGCAACAACCATACCCGCCACCTATACCTTCTGCGATTTAAGGCAGTCGTATTATAAACTCCCAAACAATCTCTATCTCATGGCAGGGAAGTGCCGAGAGATAAATTATTGGGATGCACAAACAAAGTTCTGTGGCGTGTGTGGCGGTACGATGAAGTTGCACACCAACATTTCTAAACGCTGCACAAGCTGTGGAAACGAAGTCTGGCCACAGCTAGCTACGGCCGTTATTGTGTTGATACATAAGGGTGACGAGGTGTTGTTGGTGCATGCCAAGAACTTTAAAGGCGACTTCTACGGCCTAATAGCAGGCTTTGTAGAGACAGGCGAATCGCTGGAAGAGGCCGTTGTGCGTGAGGTGAGAGAAGAAACTGGCTTGGAAATAGACTCTCTGCGCTACTTCGGCAGTCAGCCTTGGCCCTATCCCATTGGTCTGATGGTTGGTTTTACGGCACGATATAAAAGCGGAAACCTCAGCTTACAAGAAGATGAACTGTCGGCAGGCGGATGGTTTCATCGTGAAAGACTTCCGCAAATACCCGAAAAACTAAGTCTTGCACGCAAGCTGATAGACCATTGGTTAGGTCAATTCGGCCAATAAGCAACAAGCTAGATGTGGTCTAAACGAGGGTTTTCATCCCAAAGTAACACGCCACAAGCGGCAAGAAAACGCGCCATTCAACATGCTATCCCAAGAAATTGTAGTAACTTTGCATGGCATTTTTTCAATTGTTGCAACATATTATACATCAGCATATAAATGGATAACCACAAGATTCCACTTCTGGGGCATACGCTCGACGAACTGAAAGCCATTGCCATAGACAACGGTCTGCCTGCATTTGCAGGCAAGCAGATGGCCGTTTGGCTATACGACAAGCACGTGGAAACCATCGAAGAGATGACAAACATCTCGAAAACAAATAGGGAGAAACTAGCACAACGCTACGAAATAGGTGCCGCGAAGTTTATCGATGCACAATATTCTAAGGATGGAACCATAAAATATCTGTTCCCAACAGAGAGCGGTAAGTTTGTGGAAACCGTGTACATACCCGACCGCGACCGCGCCACGCTGTGCGTTTCGTGTCAAGTGGGCTGCAAAATGAACTGTCTTTTTTGTCAAACAGGCAAGCAAGGCTTTGAGGGAAACCTAACAGCCAAAGACATTCTCAACCAAATATACGCTCTACCCGAACGGGAAAAGCTAACAAACATCGTGTTTATGGGTCAGGGAGAGCCGATGGACAACCTGGATAACGTGCTGAAAGTAACACAAATACTAACGGCCGATTATGGCTATGCTTGGAGTCCGAAACGCATAACGGTAAGTAGTGTAGGCGTAAAAGGTAAACTCAAACGCTTTCTCGACGAAAGCGATTGCCATGTGGCCATCAGCATGCACACACCCATACCCGAACAGCGTGCAAGCATCATGCCGGCCGAAAAAGGTCTGTCGATAGAAGAGATTGTTGAGCTTTTAAAGCAATATAACTTCACCCACCAGCGCAGGCTTTCGTTCGAATACATCATGTTTGGCGGCTTAAACGACACGCCACTGCATGCGCGGCAGTTGGTTAAGCTTGTAGAAGGACTGGATTGTAGGGTGAACCTCATCCGTTTTCACCAAATACCCAATGTGAACCTGAACAATTCGGACGAGAAACGCATGGAAACGTTCAGGGATTATCTAACCAACCACGGCGTGTTTACCACCATCAGAGCCAGCAGAGGACAAGACATATTCGCCGCTTGCGGACTTCTCAGCACCGCAAAAAAGATTGCAGGCCGAGAAAACAGCGGCGAACACCAATAAATAAAGAACAAAGTAAAAACCTATGGACGACAATAAACTTCGTATAGCCATAACCCAAGGCGATGCCAACGGCATCGGAATGGAACTTATTTTCAAAACCTTTGCCTCGCCAGAGATGTTCGAACTTTGCACACCCATCATCTATGGGTCGCCCAAAGTTGCGGCTTATCATAAGAAAGCGCTTAACCTGGACGTTAATTTCTCTATCATTCAGCATGCCAGCGAGGCCAAACCCGAACGGCTTAACTTGCTAGCCATCTCGGACGAAGAGGTAAAGATTGAGTTTGGAACGGCCAACGAGGCTGCCGCTGCATTAGCACGCAAAGCCATAGACAGGGCTGTTGCCGACTGCAAGGCTGGCATTGTAAACGCCATTGTAAACGCCCCAATAAGCGAAAAGCACTTCTTCGCCGCCCAAGAACAACCCCTTAGCTTGTCGCAATACATTGCCAAACAACTAGGCGAAACGGGTGAGACGCTAGAAATGTGGCTCAACGAATGCTTGCGCATCACTACCCTTTCGGGCGAATTGGCCATAAAAGACGTGGCTAACGAAATAACGAAAGAGCGAATTGAAAGCACGGTGCGCCTATTGCACAACTCGCTGCGCCGCGATTTCATGATTTCCATACCGCGAGTGGCAGTCTTGGCACTGAACCCTACGTTGGAAGACCAGCCTTGTAAGGAAGAACAAGAGGTTATTTCGCCAGCCATCAAGCAACTTATTGCCGAGGGATACACGGCCTTTGGTCCTTATCAAGCCGACAGCTTCTTTGGCAATAGGGAGTTCGACACATTCGATAGTGTGCTAGCCATGTATCACGACCAAGCCATGATTCCCTTTAAAGCCCTTTCGTGCGAGGGTGGCGTAAGGCTTATCACAGGACTTTCTGCCGTCGTTACCTCAACCGATGACGAGGCCTTAGACGGAAAGGCGGGGCAAGGCGTAAGCAACGAGATTGCGTTTAGGCACGCCATCTACCTGGCCTTAGACGTATATAGGAACAGGAAAGCATACGACCAGCCCTATAAGAACCCACTGAAAAAGCTTTATCACGAGAAAAGAGACGAGAGCGACAAGGTGCGTTTCAACGTGACGAAAAAGAAAGAGAGCAACGAAGAGCAGCAATCCAAATAACAAAAGATGAAGAAGAAATATCAAAACGGCTTTTTCATCTTCGGCTTGGTGCTGCTCGGCATCATGGTTACGCAACTAGACTTTGCCGAGGTTTGGCGTGGATTAAAACACACAGGCTATTGGTTCTTTGCTGTTCTGGCCCTTTGGATGGCATTGTACGTACTCAACACCTCGGCATGGTACATCATTATCAAAGCCGGACAAGGACAAGAAACGGCACATCCAACCACAAACGACAAGCGCATTAACTTTTGGTGGCTGTACAAAGTCACCGTTTCGGGGTTCGCCTTAAACTACGCCACACCTGGCGGACTAATGGGAGGAGAACCCTATCGCATCATGTCGCTTGCGCCAAAGATTGGTACCGAGCGGGCATCCTCTTCGGTTATACTCTACGCCATGACGCATATTTTCAGCCATTTTTGGTTTTGGCTTGTCTCGATAGTCTTGTTTTTCATCACCCAGCCACTCACATTTGGCCACCTCACCATTGTTCTGGCCAGCTTGGTGTTTTGCTTTTTGGGGCTTTGGTTCTTCATGATAGGCTATCGAAAAGGGCTTGCGTTCAGGGCCATGCGGCTACTTAGCCACATTCCATTTGTTAAACGTTGGGCGTTATCGTTCATCGAGCGGAACAAACAGCAGCTAGACACCGTAGACCAGCAGATTTCTGCGTTGCACAAACAAAACCGAACCACCTTTGTTACGGCCGTATTGCTGGAACTAAGTTGCCGCATCATCTCTGCACTAGAAATTTATTTCATCCTCTTAGTCATCATGCCCGATGTCAATTACATACAATGTATATTGATATTGGCCTTTACCAGCCTTTTCGCCAACCTGCTTTTCTTCATCCCTTTGCAGCTAGGCGGTCGCGAAGGGGGATTCCTTATGTCGGCCTCGGGGCTGGGTATAGCATCTAGTTCGGGCATATTTGTTGCATTGATTGTACGCGTAAGGGAGCTGATATTTACGGGCTTAGGACTCCTTTTAATTAAGTTCGACCGCTCTACACCCAATGCCGACCTGCAAAAATAGATGTATTTGCAAAGTCGTTGTCAACTCCTTAGTAGCCTGATTTCGTGCTTTTTAACGATTATAAATCCCGAAATGAATGTTTACAAACTTATAGGCACTTGAAGATTTAAAGGCATTAAACGCACAGAAACTTACAAGCTAACAGGCATTGAAACTTAAAACAATAATGCCGAATTTCGTTAATCTTCTATATTTCTGCCCATTCTTCGGCTATTTTTTCGTAACTTTGTTGCTCCTATGAATACGACGGAACTACAAAAGATAAAACAACGGTATAACATTGTGGGCAACTGCGATGCCTTGAACCATGCTTTAGACGTTGCCATGCAGGTTGCGCCAACAGATTTGTCGGTACTAATCATAGGCGAAAGCGGCGTAGGAAAGGAGATCATTCCACGCGTTATTCACGACAACTCACCGAGAAAACGCGAGAAGTATTTCGCAATTAACTGCGGCTCGATACCCGAAGGCACCATCGACAGCGAACTTTTCGGCCACGAAAAGGGCTCGTTCACGGGTGCAATTGGCGAAAGCGAGGGCTATTTTGGCGTTGCCAACAATGGAACGATATTCCTCGACGAGGTGGGCGAGCTGCCTATGGCCACGCAAGCAAGGCTTCTTCGCGTGCTTGAAACGGGCGAATACATCAGAGTTGGCGGTCAACGCATCATGAAAACTAACGTGCGCATCGTAGCTGCTACCAATGTGAACATGCGAAAAGCCATCAGTGAAGGGCGATTTAGGGAAGACTTGTTCTATCGACTGAACACCATCCCCATACAAATGCCGCCTTTACGCGACCGAGGAAACGACGTAATCTTGCTTTTCCGCCTTTTCGCCATGCAGATGGCAGAGAAGTATAAGCTGCCCAGAATATCTTTAACGGAAGATGCAAAGGCCTTGATGCTGAAGTATAAATGGCCTGGGAATGTGCGACAACTTAAAAACATCACTGAACAAATATCCATTTTAAGTCGCGAACGCGAGATAGACGCCACGCATTTACAGAAGTTCATACCACAAGACCCAGAGAGCACGCAGCTTGCGCCCGTTTCTTCTACGGGTTCACACTCGTATGAAAGCGAACGCGAATTGCTCTATAAGATACTCTACGAACTTCGGGGTAATGTAAGCGACCTACGCAGAGAGGTGTCGGGACTGAGAAAAAGACTGGACGACAGTGTTGCCTTAGGGGCTGAATTGCCTGGTTACTCCTCGTCTATCGCCGCATTGAACACGAAGAATTACGACACTTCCCCCACCCTAGCCTCCATCCAATCGCCACAACAAGCACCCCTTACAAATGGGTTTGTTGAGGCCGAAGAGATAAACGAGGCCGACAACGAAAGCCTAAACCTAAACGACTTAGGCCGACAAATGGTGGAGAAAGCTCTTGAAAGGAACGGAGGAAACAGGAAAAAAGCTGCCATTGAGCTTGGCATATCAGACCGAACATTGTATAGGAGAATAAAGCAATATGGATTGGAAAGCAGTAAATAGGCTGGCATTAACGCTCGTACTCGGCACTTGCGTGCTGTGGGCATGCTCCGTTTCGTACAAATTTAACGGGGCCAGCATTGATTACAGCAAGACGAAAACCATACAGATTGCCGAATTTCCCAACCGAAGCAGCTACGTGTGGGGACCTATGGCGCCCATGTTCAACAATCAATTGAAGGACATCTTTGCCAACCATACACGCCTAACGCAGGTTAAACGAAATGGCGACCTGCGCATAGACGGCGAAATTCTGCAATATTCGCAGCGCAACAAGTCGGTATCGAGCGAAGGATATTCGGCACAAACGGAACTTTCCATGACGGTTAACGTGCGTTTCACCAACACAAAGAACCAAAAGGAGAACTTTGAACGCCAGTTCACCGCTAGCGCGACATACGAAACAACCTTGCCTTTAAGTGCCGTACAAGAGCGATTGGTGAGGGAAATGGTGAAAGACCTAACAGACCAAATATTCAATGCCACCGTGGCCAATTGGTAAAGCCACGGAACTAACCAACGCAAATGATGAATTTAACGCAACTTATCAATCATCCCGAAGTGCTAGACAAGGAGACACTCTACGATCTCCGAAGCATCGTTGCGCTACATCCGTATTATCAGCCAGCCAGGTTGATGATGCTGCAAAACCTTTATATTCTGCACGACCCCACTTTCGATGAGGAGCTTAGGCGCGCATCGGTATATCTCACCAACCGCAATGTGGTGTTCGAGATGATTGAGGCCTCACACTATAAGCTCAAAACCGAAGACCGACGAACAAAGCGGCAAGAGCAGACCGACGGCAACGAGAGTCGCACAATATCGCTTATCGACAACTTCTTAGACTCGCTGCCCGAAGACAAAGAGCAGGAAACGCAGAAAAGTCGGCGCAAACCTACACCTGCTGATGCCGCAATAGACTATGTGTCTTATTTGCTCGAAATAGAGTCGGAAGAACAGGAAAAGCCCCAAGAGACCCCACAACTGAAAGGGCAAATGCTCATAGACAACTTCATTTTTAATGAAGGAGGGAAGATACAGCTGAAAGACGAACCCGAATTTACGCCCGTTGTGGATGACAATACGACAACGTCAACAGCGGCAGAAGGTGATGGAT
>CAUPVH010000040.1:0-8015 GCA_963514635.1 uncultured Prevotella sp.
CCTCCAACGTCTTCATTTACTCTTGTTTTTTCGAACCCAATGAATCCCATTCCCGTTCGATGAGCCACAGCCCCTTCGTATGTATAACGAAGGTGTTTCACTAGTTTTCGATCGAGATATGTACCGCTATTGAGCAGGATATTCAATGGTGCCATGAGGTCATAATATGGGTAAGTCCGTAGGGTGTTAGAAGGGATGTAGCACATTCTCCCGTCCGTCATATCTCCATAATCGTTCTGTTGTACAATTCCATGACTATTGGCCATGGCCGTAAGCAAACGATTGTTACTCTCGTTTTCCGTAAAGCCATAGCATGTAACTTTCGCATTTTCTATAGCGACTAGATGGCTCATACCCCATAGGTTGTTGACATTGGCGGGCAATAGCTGCGCATTTTGTGAAAGATCAAGGCTACAACATGATGTATGCAGAATCACACCGTGATTATTTGTGAATAACTGAACATATCCTTTCCTCATGCACAACAAGTCGGCATATCCATTTTTGTCCACATCCATCATCAAGTACTTGTCGTCTTTCTCCCTATTTGCAATAGGCATTTCTCGCCGTACAAGCCCTCTTCCTGTCGACAGATATACGTTCCACACATCTCCATTATCTTGATAGCCTTTGTTCAATACTACTTCCACATCAACTCCGTGTGTTGGGCACCTCGGTGCGCCATTACCCAAATGCGATGGTGGGTACGTCAATGCACTCCCACAAGCCCTGCACCGACTAGGTCCTTTGTAACACTTCGTTAAATCTGCCTTGCAACGCGAACAAATCAAGCTAGGCCCTCTTATCGGTTCCTTTTCGCCACAATCAGGACACGAACTGGGCATCCACACTGGTAAGGTTTGACGCTCAATGTCCATATACGAATCTGCTGGTGGAACAAGCACATCTATCTTTCCGTCTCCATTTATGTCACCAAAAGCAGCATTCTCTAAATTGCCAAAGGTTAAAGATTTAGACGTAAACCATTTTACAAATTTGTTGAATTGAGCGGAGAATTTATAAACCTCCATGCCCTCGCGAGTAGCATGACACAGCTCCACCTTTCCGTCTCCATCAACATCAAGGGCGAAAGCCTTACTGTAGAACGACAAAGAAATGGGAGACGTCTCACTCAACCGTTGCTGACTATCTAGATCTATCAAAGTAGACCACGAAGGAATGTCCTTGTTTAGGAATGTCTTGTTGTGCGAAATAGTCAACAGTTGCGCCTTCCCTGTCCCCATAAAATCACCAAAAAGGTAGATACGAGACATTGGACTGTACGTTTTTCCCTCGTTGTCTACCACGCCCATAGCAGGCACGGTAAACGTCTTTGGCTCAAATTTTCCTTTCTCGTATGTGTATGTGGTAATTTTCAAAAGCGTGTTGCCTCCCACCAAGTCACCGAAGTTCACCTTTACCAGTTCGTCCACCCCATCACCATTGTGTCAACCGCCTGAATGGTCAGGAATCCACTCTCTGTCTTTATCGTAGACATGCCACTGGATGATGAAAGGTTTGGTGCAATCAAGATATCTTGATCGACGGGATATCCACTACCAAATACAGCATAATACTTTGTGGAAGACAAAAACTTCTTTACCACTAGCTGCCCCGTTTGCTGATATTGGTTGAAATGCCCTGGCATTGTCAACAAACCGTCAGCGAATTGGTTCTTCACGAATTTTCCTCGAACAAACAAGGGTTTTGCCCCATTTGTTTCCCCCTTAAAGTACTCAGTTAGTAACACATCACATTGCCTCCGTAATTTTCCCTGTTGGTTATCCTTACCATCACCATAATCGAACTGCAAAGGTGGTAGGGCCGATTCTCCAGAGGAGCAGTCTATCCGAGTTAACAAGTTCACTTCTTTCAATACATGTGTGAGGCTGTAAGTGCAAAGTGTCTCAATTTTTCCATTCACTTTCGTTTGCGACACCACCTCTTTTAATAGCCTGCTGGGAGCGATGGCCATTCCATCCAAATAGGTGGTGGTGAAATCTGGGGGGTCTGCATAGTGGAATAGCACCTGCCATCTATCCTCACCTTCCTTTTTCCCGCCATATGTCACCTTGGAAAGGTAATAACAATTCCCAACCTCAATGTAGGTGAAGTTTGCCTTATAGCCCTTCAAGTCGGTCAATTCGGTCAGAGGGTAAGCATACCTGGTGTTAGTGTTGTCCTTAAAGCCAAACGTTGCCGTATTGCCATTGGGATAAGCCACGGTAAAATAAGCAACGTGATCTCCATAGAGATGTTTTTTCACCAAGATAAAGCCTTTTGATGTTTCATATTGATATTGACGCTGTTGACCCATATTTGGCACTAGCCTCACACCATCCAAAGCAAACCTGCATTTATCGGGATCGGTTAAGTTGACGGGTGAAGTAACGCCATCATACATTATCGTTTTCCCCACCGTTAATATAGCCGACACACCCGTAATGTTCCAGCCATATCCTGCCGTTCCGTTAGCAGATTGGCTGTTGTACGCAATAGAAATCTGTGGAGCTGTTCCACAACAAGTTGCAGTTGTTATGGGTATGGAGTAGGTTTTACCGCCAGTAGGAGAAACCCCTTCTTGGAAGGGAATTTTCCCCACATAACGGTCACTTTGTGTATAGTTGGGAAAATCGGGTATTCCATAACCTGACGGCCGATTAGCCCTAAAAGCATTCCCTTGAATTTGTTTTTGGGGCTTTTGGTTCAGGATAGTTCCCAAATCAATGGGTTTATATACATACCGATAAATGGTGTCACCGTCTGACAAAGCTTCAACCTCTACAACAGAGTCTGTTTCAAGATGAGTCTGTACGGCAGGATTAAATTTATCGAATAAACCATTTGCTCCTGTATGACAGGTATTAGCCTTGCTATTATTAGGGAAAAGTAAGGCTACGAAAAGAACGGTAATAGTTGTAATAAATTGTTTCATAATAGTAGTCGTTTGGTCTGTTATTCCTTAATCACTTTCCACGAGGTGTTTTTGCCGTCTAATCGGATGTGCAGCACATACACGCCCTTGGCATAACTCGCCATGTTCACCTTGGTAACGGTGCCTGCAATGCCACGCCTAACGAGCAGCGCGCCATTCGGTCCATAAAGCGAAAACTCGCCTTGGTGTTCCGTTGAATAAGCGTCTAGCGCGATGGTAAGTTCCTCCTTAACAGGATTGGGATAGATGCGTAACTGCTGTTGTGCCAAATGTTCATAGAGAAAGGCAGTGTCTTTTTGTTGCACCATGTTTTTTGCTGCATGCGTTTGCAGCACCACAGTGCGGCTGGTACGGTTGCCGTTGGCATCGTATGCGTAAGAAACCTGTTGTGCTCGCATAGAAACGGCCGACAAAGCAAATGCGGTAACAAGTATAATTTTCATCATATAGGTAGATTGTTTAATGTATATAAAAATCGATTTTGCAAGTCAAAGGGCTTACGTTTGCAAATATAAATATTTTTCCTTTTCACTCAAACTATTTTAAACAAAAATCGCAAGGAAATTAATAAAAAGAGATAACATCACCAAGAAATGCTGTGCATACAATAAAATTGGTTAAGCCACAGCTATGAGCAAATCACGATGATGCGTCTGTGTTTGTGGAACTTTTGTACTAAGCCGATGGATTCTTACCTAATCCATACGAGTTTGGGATAACACACGAAATGTAAACCCCACATTTGTTTGTACCACATAGCCCTAATTACCGCATCGTGGCATTTGGCACAATGGTCACTGCTTATGTTGCAACCTTGCCACAAAGGGATTGTATATTCTTATAATAACAAGAAATAGCTCGTGCGTGATGTGGCATCTAATCATCAACCGGGTGGATGTTATGCCCGAAAGTTTGTGCTATAGTCTTGACCGGCGTAGGCCTTGTTGTTGCATTACGCAAGTTTCCATGCCCTCTGCTTTCCTCCTAAAACATTGTTAGATAATGGAAAATAGCGTTGAAAGGGTGTTGTTCTAAGCGGATAATTCGTATCTTTGCGCTATAAATCAACAGGATAACGAACAGATGAAGAAACTATTTTACTTTTTCGTGGCATTGCTGGTTGTGGGTTGTTCGATGGGGCCAGACCCTGGCGAGGTTGCTGCACAAGCGGCCAAAGAATATTACATGCAGCTATTGGCAGGCAAATACGAACAGTATGTGGATGGGTTTTATCGGCCCGACAGCATTCCGCCAAGCTATCGCCGACAGCTGATAGACAACGCTAAGATGTTTGTGGGACAACAAAAAGCCGAACGGCGCGGTATTCTTGACGTGCGTGTGGTAAACGGCGTGGCCGATACGGCCAAGCGTTCGGCCAATGTGTTCCTGCTTTTTGCCTATGGCGACAGCACTAGCGAAGAGGTTGTTGTGCCTATGGTGTTACATCGGGGTGTGTGGTATATGCGCTAACGTTGCCCCGATAGGTTTTGGCGCATTGCCGAGGGGTAGGCGTGAGTAATAATAAAGCGCATGTCGTGTTGTGGCATGTGACATGCTGCTAGATTTGCGCAAGCAACCCACTTGGTGCACAGAATAAACAGAATTACTTGCTGGCGGCGATGTTGGCTTCTTCGCGTTCTTCCACCTCTTTCACCTTTCTGAATAGGTCGGAGGCGAACACAAGGTCGTTCAGCTTTTGGTTTTTACTGCCCATAACATCGTCTTTCGTTCCCTGCCATTCTTTCTTACCTTTATAGATAAAGCAGATGTTTTCGCCAATGCCCATTACCGAATTCATGTCGTGGGTGTTGATGATGGTGGTCATGCCAAACTCTTTGGTGATGCTCGATAATAGTTCGTCTATCACGAGCGAAGTTTTGGGGTCGAGTCCTGAGTTCGGCTCATCGCAAAACAAGTATTTGGGGTTTAGCACAATGGCCCTTGCAATGGCCACGCGCTTTTGCATTCCGCCCGATATTTCGCCAGGAAACTTGTCTTGTGCGTCGGTAAGGTTTACGCGTTCAAGGCACTCTTGCGCGCGTTTTGTTCGTTCGCGCAGGTTCATCGTGGAGAACATGTCGAGTGGAAACATCACGTTTTCGAGTACCGAAAGTGAGTCGAACAAGGCCGCACTTTGGAAAATCATGCCCATTTCGCGGCGCATGTGCACCTTTTCGCGTTTCGACATGCTTACGAAGTTGCGCCCATCGTATAATATCTCGCCCGAAGTGGGTTCGAGCAAGCCAACGATGTTCTTCATCAGCACGGTCTTTCCCGAACCGCTTTGACCGATGATAAGGTTGGTTTTGCCTGTCTCGAATACGCAATCTATACCTTTGAGAACGGTCTTGTCCTCGAAAGATTTGGTCAGTTTCTTTACTTCAATCATTGTTTTTGCTTTTTAAGGGTTGGCCTTCGGGCTTGTTGCTTGCCCTGTCGTGGCCGTCCGTTGCCCATTGGGGCGACTCTCTCTTCCGTTAACGATACCTAAGAGCCTTCTGCTTTATTGTGGGCTGTTGGCGTGTGGCGTTTAGCTGAGCATTTGTGTAAGGAACACATCCGAGAACAGAATGAGCACCGAACTGCTTACAACGGCATCTGTGCTGGCTTTGCCCACCTCTACCGAACCGCCTTCTACCGTGTAACCGAAGTACGACGACACGCTGGCGATGATATAGGCGAAAAACAAGCTTTTGACGATACTCATCCACATGAACCAGGGGTTGAACGAATGTTGTATGCCAAGGGTGAGGTCGTCGGGGGTGAGGATGTGCCCAATGTAGGCCGTGGCGTAGGCTCCGAGGATGCCCATTGCCGAACTGAATATCACAAGAAACGGCATGATGGTTACCAATCCTAGTATCTTGGGCAATATCAGGTACGAGGCCGAGTTGACGCCCATGATGTCGAGTGCGTCTATCTGTTGGGTAACGCGCATCGTTCCCAGCTCGGAGGCGATGTTCGAACCCACCTTTCCGGCCAAGATAAGACACATGATGCTTGACGAAAATTCGAGCAACATAATCTCGCGCGTGGTATAACCCGACACCCAGCGGGGCATCCAGGGGCTTTGGATGTTCAGTTTCATCTGTATGCAGATAACTGCTCCGATGAAGAAAGAGATGAGCAGCACAATGCCAACCGAGTCGACGCCAAGCTGTGACATCTCCTTGACATAGCGTTTGAAGAACATCCGCATGCGTTCGGGGCGCGAAAAAGAACGTCCCATCAGTATGAGGTATTGCCCAAGTGTGTTGAGATAGTTGAGTATCAACATTTTTTATCCTATATATAATAATGTGTAAGCCTTTCGATTACTCTCCGTTTGTCGGCAGGCAACGTTTAAGCTCTTTTGTCGTTTGGCGTGTTGTTGGCCGCGAAAACTTGTTTTCTCGTTGCCCAGTGTCGCCTAACTTGTGCAAAAGTTAGTGCCAATAAGCGCAATGAAAATTTGTTTTCTGACTGCCGAATACCGCCTAACTTATGCAAAGTTAGTGCCAATTGAGCGCAATGAAAACTTGTTTTCACATTGCCGAATGCCGCCTAACTAATGCAAAAGTACGCAAATTATGATAGAAACAGCTATCTTGCGCGCGCTTTTTATTTCTTGTTACCACTTTTATGCCTACCTTTGCACCAAGGTTTTAATTTCAGAATATAAGGAGAAGATATGTCTATGAATGATTTTCAGCTCAACGAGCTGAACCACGAGGATACCCACATGGAGCTGCGTGCCGAAGGACTTGTAAAACGTTATGGCAAGAGAACGGTGGTGAACGATGTTTCTATCAACGTTCGCCAAGGGGAGATAGTGGGGTTGCTTGGCCCTAACGGGGCGGGGAAAACTACCTCGTTCTATATGACTACGGGCTTGGTGATACCCAACGACGGGCATATCTTTATCGACAACACCGAGATTACCGACTTCCCTGTGTACAAACGCGCGCGTGCAGGCATTGGATATCTGCCACAAGAGGCCAGTGTGTTTAGGAAACTGAGTGTGGAAGACAACATCATGGCCGTGTTGGAACTGACGGGAAAACCGCGCCAGTATCAGCTTGATAAGCTTGAAAGCCTTATTCGCGAGTTTCGTTTGGGGAAGGTGAGGAAGAACAAGGGCGACCAATTGTCGGGTGGTGAACGTCGACGCACGGAGATTGCGCGGTGTTTGGCCATCGACCCGAAGTTTATTATGCTTGATGAACCCTTCGCTGGCGTTGACCCCATTGCCGTTGAAGACATTCAGCACATCGTTTGGCAGTTGAAGTATCGCAACATCGGCATCCTTATAACCGACCATAATGTGCAAGAAACGCTTACCATTACAGACAGGGCTTACCTGTTGTTCGAGGGAAGGATTCTATTCCAAGGTGCACCCGAAGAGTTGGCTGAGAATAAAATTGTTCGCGAGAAGTATCTAAGTAATAGTTTCGTGTTGCGCAAAAAAGATTTCCAAACGTTGGATGAGGAACGTCGTGCACGCGAGGGCGGACATTGATGTGTGGGGCGTGGTGCGTTGCTGGTGGGGTGGTGGAAGTTGGGCTTTGTCTCAATGCTCACTATTCTTACTTTTGCGCGCGTTTATAGCCGCTGCTTAGCAAGGAAAGATGCTATTATGTTAACGAATTTATTCTTTTTCGCTAAAAAGTTCTCAGAAAGTTTGTGTGTTTCCATATAAATGTGTACCTTTGCACTCGCAAATCAGAAATGAGGCGCAAATAAACATCGCGGAGTGGAGCAGTTGGTAGCTCGCCAGGCTCATAACCTGGAGGTCACATGTTCGAGTCGTGTCTCCGCAACTATATTAAAAAAAGAGGTGTAAGGAATGTTCCTTACACCTCTTTTCTTTGTTGTTGCTGTGTGGTTGGTAATAGGCGTACAGCTGGGGCACTTGGCTGTTTGCAAACTTGTGGCCTGATAAATTCATCAATTTACAAACTCGCCACTTCACAAACACACAAACACACGAACTCACCAACTCATAAACTTCTCTTATATTAATAAGGTGTACATCTCCCATTTGTTATCAATGTGTAAAGAAACTCAAAAACTTGCATTATGGTTCGATATTTTTCTTAAA
>CAUPVH010000041.1:0-8006 GCA_963514635.1 uncultured Prevotella sp.
GTATAGGCTTCTTGCGAGTTTGTGATGAGTCAACAACCGCATCACGGTTGTTGGCGTAACAATGGTAATTGAAACATAGATGTTGCTCAGATTGGCAATTATATTATTCCATTCTGGGATAATATGAACAATAGAATCATCACATACTACTGAAAAATATACCCGCGATAAGATACGCCATAGCCACACCAATAGCCCAAACCGCCATGAATATTGGTGCGAATGTTCTGCATCGAGTTAAATAGTGGGTTGCGCCCTTCGCCATGATAGTCGTCCATACTCTTCCAAAACTCGTACGAAACAGAGTCGATATGGCAGAATTTAATCGTTACTAATTCGTACCGCTTAAAGAAAGTGGCGTTGGGATTGGCCACGTTTTGCCGCGAATTGTTAACCAAAATAGAGGCCTGCGTGGGCAAAAGACGATCGTTATAGGTGCCCAGATAAGTGGAATGAAAGTCTTTACTATGGCCATATTGCCGCACAAACACCTTGTAATAGTCGGTTGTGGCAGGATTATCCGTAAACCCTACGCGCAGTTTAAACCAGCCTGGAAAATGCGAAAGCTCTTCGGCCTTGATGCTTGTAAGGCCAACTGGCTTGGGAATGGTGGTTACGGCATGGGCATGAAAGTTCTGAAAGTCCACGCGCAACGTATAAGTCTTGCCCACTTCGCCCCGCATGTCGGAGGTGGTATAGATGTAAGGCGGAAAGTAATCCCTATGGGGCATGCCCGTAAGCACCACTTCGCGCGTGCCGTCGCTCACCGTTACTTTGGCCCAACGCAACAAAAAGCGGTCGAGCGAATCGGTTGATTGCAACCGCTTTGATATGGGAACGGTGGTGGTTAACTTCACAATGGGAAAGCCGCCACTATCTATCCAGCCCTCAACCACCAGCTGCGCGGGGGCTTGTTTCACCTCCGTTTCTTCGCAACCAAGGCAAAAAAACACCAACAATAATGGGAATAATAACCTGTACATGGCCTAAAACTTAAAGAAATAACTGATGGATGGGAGAAAAGGCATTTGCTGGGGCAAGAACGATAGCGGCCTATACGAATAGCCATCGCCGTCTATACGTATGCGCCAAAACAAGTCGTTGCGCCGCATGTTGGCGTTATATACCGAGAGGTTAAGGCCATGTTCGCGGCCATTGCGACTATATAGCAGGTAGTTGGCCGAGAGGTCGAGCCGAACATAGGTGCTAAGCCTGGCCCCATTGTGCGGTCCGAACTGCGAAACAAGGTTGCCATCGAGTATGTAGAAATTCTCTGGTGCGGTGAATGGCGTACCACTGGCCCACACCAACGTTGCAGCGAAACGCCAACGAGGGCTTAATTGATATGCGGCCACGGCGTTAAGTTCGTGCACACGCTCATGACTGGCGGGATATTCGCCAAGCAAAGCTGTGCCGGGATAATGCCGTTTCGCCCTACCCCACGCGTAACTAACCCATCCCGTTAGGCAGCCCGAACGCTTTTCGAGCATCACATGTGCGCCATAATTGCGCCCCTGGCCCTCAACAAGGTGCTTACTCACGTTGTCAGATGGGTTGAAAATAACCTCGAACGGCGTGCTAACATATTCTTGTTGATGGTAAAGCCACTTGTGATAAACGCCTGCCGTAAGCTGAAATGCACCTTTAAACAAGGCAGTGCGATAGTTGGCCGAGAGGTTGATGGCGCGTTGCGGACGATGAACGGCCGACGATGAGAGCCAAAACTCACTGGGAAGATTGAGCGAAGAGAACCCCGTACGAAAGAGGTACTGACGCTTGATGGCCCCACTAACGAGGAATGCACCTACGGGCGACTGCCAAACAAGATGAAAAAGGGGGTCTAGGCCGTAGAAAGTGGCATCGGGCGAGCGATAAATTGTGGCTCGTAGGCCGCCTGTTAGTTTCAGTTGTTCGGCCAACGGTAGGGCCATGTCGGCTCCCAACGATGTTTCCAGTGTGCGTTGGCGTTGTGGTGCGGGGTTGATGTAATGCCTATCGCCGCTCACTTCGGGCGATTGAAGTCGCAAACGATGGTAAACCACGGCGGCATGTAGGCTTAATGGCGCAAAAGAGAGGTGCGCCTTGTAGCCCCAATCGGTAATAGAAGAGGGCAAACGCAAGTGCGTGTTCTCAAATCCGGTATAGAAATCATTGCCATAGGTAGAGAGATAGGCCGTTTGTTGCAGCGTTGTTCGGCCCATGCGCCTTGTCCAATGCAGTGCGCCCAAATAGTTGGCCCACTTCATTTTGCCCTTATATACAGATACTTTTTCGTTTAGTTCGCCATCGTCTTGACCGCTGTAATAGTCTAATCGAAACGTGTTGTTTTCGTTGGGACGGTAGGTCCACGTTAGGTTTGCATCATAAAAGCCATATTTTAAGGCCATGTCGGTCATGTTGAGCAAACGATGATAAAGCAGGTTTATGTAGGCCGAACGACCCGAAAGCGTTAGTTCCATCTGGCCATTGATGGGTACGCGCAGGGTGGCTTGCGAGGAAATAAGCCCAATACTGCCCTCTCCAGTAAGCTTGTGGGCAATGGTGTCGGGCGAACAAAGGTCTACAAAGCCGCCCAACCTGTTGGCATGACCTGCCGAAACCGCTGTGGGCGAAAAGCGCATCTGTGCGTAATGGCTGGCGTTGAAAACGGAAAAGATGCCCAACAGATGGGCAGCGTTATGCACAGGCACACCATTAAGGCTCATTTCGTTGTGTGCATTGTCGCACCCCTCGATGTGTAAGCCGGCGTCTAGCTCGCCATTAGTCTGTACATTGGGTAGCGATTGGGCATAGCGCAGCGGGTCGGCATTGCCAAATAGCTTAGGCATGTCGTTCAGAAAGTCGAGGTTCAGCGTTATTTGCCCTAAGGCATTGGCACGCAACTTGCCCCGTAAGCGCGGCGCAACGATGTCCACGTTACGTAAGTTTGCGGCTTTCAGCGTGTCGGCTGTTTGCCCTTCGGCCGGTAAAAGGGCTGTGGCGAAGAGCAAGGCAAGCCATGTTCGGGGCTTTATGTGGTGGGCTAAGTGGCGAATAATGATGGAGGGTTAAGGGTGAAATGTTGTTGTTGGCTTGGCGTTTGGTGGGTTCTGGCCATGCAATAAGCAAGAAAAAACCACGCATGCGGCAGTAAAACAAAATAGAAATGGTAAGGAAACGCACCTTCGTACAGCTGTACTACAAGGCAATGTGGTTTCAAAACAAAATAGAAATGGTAAGGAAACGCACCTTCGTACAGCTGTACTAACAAGGCAATGGGGTTTCGATACCATTTCTATCACTCAACAATTTGGCATCGCCCAAGACTAACTAAGAGCCTTGGACGATGGAAATGAGGTTACTTATTGAACATTCTTTCGAACGATTTAATCAAGTCGCTAGCCTGTTTGTACACATCGGGGAAGTTCTTCTTTGTGAAGTAGTCGTTAAAGCCGTAGCTGGTTTTATCGTCAAACTTCAACAAAACATAGGGTTTCCACATCACTTTATACTCCTGTGTGAGGTTGTCGTGTACTTGTTCTGCAAATACACCTAAATCGATATTGGCGCTACGCTTGTCTGAACCTTTCAAGAACAGACCTGCATTGAGGTGATTATTGGCCTGCTCTACGAAGCCTTTGGATTCTTCTTCGGTGTAACGAACAAAGTTGTTGTTCTTATACGTGCCGCCTTCTTCAAGCTTTCTGTACCAACTGTTAAACGTGCTGCCATCGTCTATCTTACCTTTGAACTGCACTTCACCCAGAATATCGAATGCCATGCTTACCTCTCCTACGCCCTGAATGCGGTCGTTGGTGGCCTTACCATTAGCAGAAATCATCATGTTGAACAGCTTTTGGTTGCCAATTTTTGCAGTGGCCTCAATCTTTGCACCCTTACCTGCCTCGAACAATGCGCGCTTAACCTCCAACACATAGTTGTTGATGGTTAGCTTGCAGTTGGCCTCGATATTGTCTTTTGCCACATCTAGCGTGCCATTTGTAGATACCTTGGTGTTCAATACGCCCGTCATCAAGGTGTTTCCGCCCTGCGTAAGCGTAAGCATTGCTTTTTCGGGAACGTTTAATTTGGTTTCAATCTTGGTGCGATCGTAATGTCCATATCCCTTATACACTCTTTCTTCATCGTCTAAGAAGGGCACGTACATATTGGTTTGCTTACCCTCAAGCACAAGTTTAAGCACACATTCCTTGCCGTTATTGTCGTTAAAGGCGAACTGCAAGTCGTTGGCATCCTCCCTAACCCATTGTCCGTTTACTACTTTAAAGTGGCCTTTAATTTGCGAAAGATCGATCATGCGCTGCATAACCTTCATGTCGTTCTCGCGTTTGCCAAGGTCGGTCCAAAAACTTTTCAGCTTATCCTTCCACCACTTTTTAATATTTGCGGTGGCATGTTCGCTCGAAAGGTTGTCGTGTACATAGTTGGCAATGTTCTCAATGTTGTTAAAGTCGGTTGCTTTAACAAGTGCCAAAGCCCGTTTAGCGGTCTTATCCAACTCTAGCTTTTTCTGTTCGGGGGTCAGTTCGGTGTTAATCTCGGTTTTGTTTCCTGGGTCTGTTCCACCTGGAATAGGCTCGTTACTCTCGTTCGACGAGCCGCAAGCGGCCGCACCGAACACCAAAGAGGCACCTAACACTAGGTAACCAAAGCGTCTAATTTCTCTCATGTTATTTAATTTAATAGTTAATTAATGGCCTTATGGCCGTGTTTTGTTATGTTAAGTAATTGAAGTCTGTTCATCTAAAAGTTGTATATTTGGTGCGTTCGCCTTGATTATCGTGTGCCCATCCCCAAGGGAAAGCAAAGCAGTTTAAGGCGGCGTTCGATACAATTCAAAACTCACGAACCTGTTAAGCAGAATACTTCCGTTAGTTAGTTGTTTCTATCTATTATAAAGCTTACGTATGCTTTCAAAGCATCTTGCAGTTGTGGCTGAGCAATATATTGGTTGATAAACCCATCGGTAAGTGCCTTACATTCGGCCATTTTTTGTTCGGCATAGGCTATTCCGCCGTTGTTTTTGGTAAACTCCACCAGCTGTGCAATCTCTTCGGCCGACACGTTTCGCGCCTTTACTTTGCGCGCCAAGGCCGCCATTTGGCTATTGCCAGTGGTGTTAAGCGCATAAAGCACGGGCAAAGTTAGCTTACCTTCGGCCATATCGTTGCCAGTTGGCTTGCCTAGGTCGGCCGATTGGTAATAATCAAAGATGTCGTCGCGAATCTGAAAGATAACGCCCACGTTGCGTCCAAAGGCGCGAGCCGCCTCAACAGCTTGCTTGTCGGCTCCTCCGGCCTTTGCTCCAATCACGGCACAAGCCTCAAACAAGGCGGCCGTCTTTTGTCTTATCACCTCGAAATACACCTCTTCCGAGAAGTTGGTGTTGGCAATGTTGGTTAGTTGCAGTATCTCGCCGTTCGATAACGTGCGACCCAGTTCGGCCAAGTCGCAAACAATGTCGCAATCGTTTGTACGCGCAATGTTAAGCAAGGCCGTAGAGAGAATATAATCGCCAACCAGCACCGCCACCTTATTGTTATACGAAGCGTTTACCGATGCTTGCCCCCGCCGTTCGCCACTTTCGTCTACCACATCGTCGTGCACAAGGCTCGCCGTGTGCAATAATTCAAGTCCAACAGCGGCATATTGCGCCACAGGTGTAACCTTGCCAAAGCTTTTTGCCATCAGCAAGATAAGTATGGGGCGCATGCGCTTGCCTCCTTTGGCGCGAACATGCTCTAATGCCTGACCCAACAGTCCGTCTTTGTGGGTCAACGACTCGTCGAACAGCGCGATAAAGTCTTGTAATTCGGTATGTATAGGTGTCCGTATGGTCGACAAATAATCCATGTATTCTCAAATTTGACACAAATTTACACAATAAATCGTTACTAACCCCATTTTATTTCGTAATTTTACACGATATAACAATAAAACTTATGGATAAACTATTCCTCATAGATGCTTACGCTTTGATATATCGCTCGTATTATGCCTTTATCAATAACCCACGCATCAACTCGAAAGGACTTAACACTTCGGCCGTAATGGGCTTTTGTAACACCCTTAACGAGGTGCTAAACAAGGAGCAACCCTCGCACATTGGCGTGGCTTTCGACCACGGACTTACTTTTAGAAACGAAGCTTTTCCGCAATATAAGGCACAACGCGAGGCAACACCCGAAGATATCAAACGCTCTGTACCCATTATCAAAGACATTCTTACGGCCTACCACATCCCTGTGTTGCAAGTAGACGGCTTTGAGGCCGACGACGTTATCGGTACGCTTGCACTGAAAGCTGGCGAACAAGGCGTTGACACTTACATGCTAACGCCCGATAAAGACTATGCACAACTGGTGCGCCCCAACGTTTATATGTATCGTCCACGACATGGCGGCGGGTACGAAACGATGGGTCCCGACGAGGTGAACCAAAAGTACAACATATCTTCGCCTTTGCAGGTTATCGACCTCTTAGCACTAATGGGCGACTCGGCCGACAACTTTCCAGGCTGTCCGGGCGTAGGCGAAAAGACGGCATCTAAACTTATCAACGAGTTTGGAACGGTGGAAAAGCTGCTCGAAAACACTGCGCAACTGAAAGGAAAGATGCGCGAAAAGGTGGAAGGAGCCGTTGAAGACATCAAGATGTCGAAGTTTTTGGCCACCATACGTACGGACGTGCCACTGGAATTAGACCTCGAACAGCTACGACTGAAAGAGCCCGACACGGCCAAACTGCAAGAGATATTTACCGAATTAGAGTTTAAGAGCTTTGCAAACCGCTTGCTAAACAAGGCAGAAAAGCCTAAAAAGGTGGAGAACAGGCAGCTTTCGCTGTTCGACGAACCTGCAAGGGCAGAGGCTGACAGCAGTCTGTTCGAACCTCAATCATCACACGCAACCAATCGACAAACGATTGAAACCACACCCCACGAGTACCATTTGGTGCAGACCGAGGCCGACATTCAAGCCCTCGTTACCCTGCTTTCGGCTGCCGATGTAATCAGTCTGGACACCGAAACAACCTCTACCAACGCCATTGATGCCCAATTGGTGGGGCTTAGTTTTGCCGTTGAAGAGAAGAAAGCTTACTATGTACCAGTGCCCGAACAAGCTAACGAGGCACAAAACATCGTGGATAAGTTCAAGGATATATACGAAAATCCAAACACTTTAAAGGTAGGACAGAATATAAAATACGACCTTGAAGTTCTTCGCAACTATGGAATAATGCTGCAAGGACCACTCTTCGATACCATGATTGCCCATTATCTGCTGCAACCCGAACTGCGCCATAACATGGATTTCATGGCCGAAGTGTACCTGAACTACGAAACAGTGCACATCGATGCCCTTATCGGAGCGAAGGGAAAAACGCAGAAAAACATGCGCGAACTGGCTCCTAGCGAGGTGTACGCCTACGCTTGCGAAGATGCGGACATAACACTACAACTTAAAAACGTACTTAAACCCAAGCTTGTTGAGGCTGGTGTGGAACGTCTTTTCAACGAAGTGGAGATGCCATTGATACCTGTTTTAGCCGAAATGGAATGCAATGGCGTGCGCATTGACACAGCCGCACTGAAAGAAACATCGCAAGTTTTCACCGAACGCATGCTGCAATTGGAGCAAGAAATCTACCAAGCGGCTGGCAAAACGTTCAACGTGGCATCGCCAAAACAAGTGGGCGACATCCTTTTTGGCGAGATGAAAATCATTGATAAGCCCAAGAAAACCAAGACAGGACAATATGTTACCAGCGAAGAGGTGTTGCAAACACTTCGCTCTAAGCACCCCATCGTGGCGCATATTCTAGATTATCGCGCGCTGAAAAAGCTGCTCGGCACATACGTAGATGCACTTCCCAAACTGATAAACCCACGCACGGGCCACATCCACACGTCGTTTAACCAAGCTGTTACGGCCACTGGTAGACTATCTTCGAGCGACCCTAACCTACAAAACATCCCTGTTCGCGGCGAAGATGGCAAAGAAATA
>CAUPVH010000042.1:0-7949 GCA_963514635.1 uncultured Prevotella sp.
CCAAAACGCACTGCATTTAGCACCAAAACACACTCCATTTAGCGGCAAATAGCCCAAAAGCAGGTGCAAGTAGTGGCTTGTTTAAATAAAAATTCATTTTGCCGCATGCACATGCTAACCCCTTTTTGCATCAAAACAAACTTTCGCGAGAATCGATTATTTGCGGCGGGGTGAGCAGTTGGTGAGTAAAAAGGGTGCTTATAGTGTTAAAATTTGTACCAAAAAGACGACAAATTACGCCTATTGGGTGGGATGATGAGTTAACTAATTGGTGGATTGAGATTGTGGAGGGTAGTGCAAAGGCATTTTGGCCACAGGATGTGGCAGTTTAGAAACCGCACAACTTTCGTTGTGTTCTATTGCTGTTAGGATATTGATAAGGTCTTCCATCTGTGTTTACTCTTTATTGCTTGCATGGGCAGGTTGGTTGATTGATGGCTTTTAATATCCTATTTTCCAAGTCGATAGGAAACCAAACCATCGAAAACTCATGGTGTTTAAATTCTTTTCTTGTGATTGGTGTCTCTTCTTGTGTGGCAAAATTCCTCAGTCGAAAGTCTCCATCAACGCCAAATATCATTCTTAGACTATCGTAATTTGAGTGTTTATACTTGTCGTAACAGTCTGTTTTCCCGATTATGCGCCACCGCTTTTTTATAATGCCGTCCCAAAATATTTGCAATGGAGCAAACAACACGCCCGAATTTTCTATTTCGTTAATGCTGGTTTGGGCAGAACCTATCTTCTTAAAAATCTCTACTAAGACCGAAGAACTGGTTTCTATTACTCTTCCAAAGGCAAAGTCTTTATCTAAATCTTTGTCGGATAGTTTCGCTTTCAACTTCCAATCGTCTTTGGGCATGAATAGCGGAATACAAAATATATCCCCAGCATGAACGACAACCTTATTCATTGCTTAACTTTTAGGGCGTTTGGAAAGTAACTTATTGAAACTTACTAATCAGTTCGAAGATGTCGTTCGCAACTTTATTCATCGGTAATGAGCCTAATGCTCCTAAGTCGTTTGCGTATATTGAATAGTCGTTGGGCGTATTTGTGCTTACGAAATAGCCCATGTCTCCATCTTGTCCAATCATCAAATAATTGGGTTCGTAGGCTCGTACCTCATAAGTTTCGTTCCTTTCCTCTAAGTCGGAGTAAGAAAACAGACCTATTCCAGAGCCTACCACCTCAAAGACGTAGTCCGCTTTGATGTCGCACAGGAAATCAAAATAGGGTTTAGGAAAGGTTATTTTCAACCTTTCTTCCAATTCAATAACGTTCTTCTTTATGCTTACACCATCCATTGTTGTTGCTGCTATAAGTAAAATTGGTGAGGTTCGGACATGATACTATGGCCGATGTTTGGGTTAAAAATACATGTGCTAACGCTTATTGTCACGATGTTGTTGTACGTTGATGTCGTTGGATTGTTCGCAACATTTCTTCAAATCTTGGGGTAAATCATCGCGCAAACAAATGGCTACTTTACAGCCCGTGTCGCCTGTGTTGTTGATTAACCGCATCAGTTCGGCGTCTAAGTGTTCAAACTCGGCTATTTCAGACATGATGCAATAGGCCAAATCGTTTGGCAACTTGCCCAGCAATTCTTTCACGATAGGCCCAACATCCGTTTGCTCAACGTCGAGACGTATGGCTATATTGCTCGATGTTTCCCACGTTTTGCTTAGCTTTTCAAAATCGCAAAATACGTTTTCCTTATTTATATGTAGTGTTCTCATTTTGTTTTCAACCTTTTTCGGGGTGTATTTTCGGTTTCTAATTCAAAGAAAGCATTTCAAGAAAGCGTTTAAATCTCGCTATTGAGGCTGATGTTTGCCTTTGTGAAAGTTAATCTGATTGTTGTTTCACTTAACCTGCTGAGTGGTGTTTAGGCAGGTTTTCTTACGCTTTCTAAACACGTGATCGCGGCTTGTTTGTATTTTAAGTGCTAGCATTCAACTTTAAGTTGCACGATTTTTTGCTTCAGTTTGTTCAGTTCAATCTGGTCAAAATCACTCTGCATGTGGTGTATCATCCTTAACAGTTGCTTTTGAACTGCGAGTTCTTGAGAAACGAATTCGTCTGAGTTGCTCATCCTTTTGTAGCTTAACGCAATTATATCTGCTGTTTCGATAAGTTTAATTGCGCAGTAATCAATGTACTTCGCATCGTTCTCCTTTATGAAGTCAAGACAATACGCCAGTGCTATTGCCGCATTCTGTGCCAAAACCGCCTCGTTTCTTCCATCTTCATCTGTGTCTGGCATTATTTGTTCTACCAACTCTATGTCATCAGAACTAACACGTGTTTCAATTTGATTAAACAGTTCTTGGGTGCAATTAAACAGCATTTTATCTGTTAATTGACTGATTGCGTCAAACCGACAACGCTTGTTGGTGCTTATGAGGTAGTTTTCGAGAAAGCTTTCCATCCTTATCACACAACTAATACCAAACAGCAATTGCTTATTTGGTGATAGTGTTAATATTATGTCCTCAATTGCCTTTTCCATCACTTACAACTATTTGACGATGCGCTTTCACTCTTTTACCAATTCGATAATGCGGCTATCGAGCTGGTTTCCGCCCAAAACTTTAAGCCCAACCTTGTGTAGGTAGTCGCCCGTAAAGCATTTGTTGTGGAAAGACAGATGGCTTTCTTGCCCTGGCATGAGGCAAATTTCGCGCACGCGATAAGTGGCGGCGGGGTCTAAACCTTGCAAACGGGTGTTGATGATGGTTTCGTTATACCGCGGATGCAGGTCGTAGGCAAAGAGTAGGGCATGCGTTTTCTCGTCGTTTACGCGCATCAGGGCGCAATGGTTGGTTTCGTAAGGCGATACCAAACGATAAAGATTGGGGGCGAAAATGATGGGTTTAAGTCGGTTATACTCCTTTATCGCCGTCTGGCAATAAGCCAAATCTTTTGGCGAAAGGTGTTTCATGTCGAGGTCGAAACCCAATTTACACGAGAAATCTACATCTAAACGGAACTTCACCGATGCCGTTTTGTTCCAGTCGGTAACGTGCGAACACATGGCCTTTGCAGGCATAAAGTGCGAGAAAGCCCACTGAATGTAGATGCGCTCAACGGGGTCGGTATTGTCTGAACACCAAAACTCGGTGAAATACTTCAAGGCCTCGAAGTCGCAACGGGCGCCTCCGCCCGAACAAAGCATCATGTAAAGCTTGGGATATTTGGCTTGAACGCGGTTGAGAACGGCGTAAAGTCCGCGCACATAGTCTACGTATAGGTTACCTTGTCGTGCTTTAAGGTTGGGCGAAAAGATATTTGTAATAGGACTATTGCAGTCCCATTTCATGAACTTGATGTTGGGATTTTCTTTCATTAGCCCGTCAACCACGCCGAAAACGTGGTCTTGCACTTCGGGGTTTGTCAGGTCTAGCACCAACTGATGGCGGAAAAGATAAGGCTCGCGGTCGGGTAAACGCAAGATCCAATGCGGCTTGTTGCGTGCCAGTTCGCTTTCGGGGTTCACCATTTCGGGCTCAATCCAGATGCCAAAGTCCACACCTTGCTCGTTCGCCCCTTTCACTAAGGCCGGAATTCCGCCAGGCAATTTGGCGCGATTAGCCTGCCAATCGCCCAGCCCTGCTTTGTCGTTGTTGCGCGGATAGCGGTTGCCAAACCAGCCATCGTCTAGCAAAAAGAGGTCTACCCCTAGGTTTTTGGCTTGCCCAAAGAGGTTGTTCAGTTTCTGTTCGTCGAAGTCGAAGTAGGTGTTTTCCCAATTGTTAAGCAGCGTCATGCGGTCTTGTTGTGCCATATATAGCCTGTGGTTCAAGGCCCAACGCTGAAAATTGCGGCTGCCTTGCCCTGTTCCTTGGGTGCTTAGTGTGAAGATAAACTCAGGTGTGCGAAAGGTTTTGCCGCGGTCGAGCGTATAGGTTGAGGCGTCGGGATTGATGCCTGCCAATATGCGCAGCTGGTTGTTGTGGTCTACTTCGAATGTAAAACGAAAGTTCCCCGTCCAACCGATGGTGCCCATTAGCACCTTACCGTGGTTCTCGGCAACGGGCGAGCCAAGGCCAACCTCGAAGAAAGGGGAGGCCAACATGGCGGCTCGTGTACCCAAACGGGTGTCTATCGTTTTGCGCCCAAAGTTCAATTGGGTTTGGCTCATCTGCATTTCGCGCGCCCAATCGCCGCTAAACTCGGTTAGATAATACGTGGGTTCTTCAAAGTAAAGCATGCCCGAAACATAGCGGCCGAGGCTTATGGGCTTGTTTTCGCCGTGGCTAATCTCCGCCCATTGGCAGATAACGTCTTCCTTGGCGTAGGCCAAATAGTGCAGATTAACGTTTAGGGGGTACTTCTCGTCGCGCAGTTTAACGATGGTTTCGGTGGCTCCGCTGCGCGCGGTTTGCGTATGGGACACGTATTTGAGCACCGAAGTGGGGTTGCCGTTGTTGTGGGTAAGTTGCAGAGCAGGTTCAAAATAGTCTTCTGTTCCCATAACGGGGTAGGCCTCGTTGCCTGCCGGCATGGGCCAAGTTTGATTGGCGCGGGGCATAAAAAGCAGGTCGAGGGGCGTTGCATCGCTGAGCCTTTCGCCTAGATAAGCTTGGTAGAGCCGCCCGTTCGGCTTCACTTCCAGCACCAGTTGTACGTTGTTGGTGTGTATCGAAATCATGTTCTTGGCGTAGGTTGCCACGCCTACGAGCATCAACATGGCCAAGACGAAGAGTTTAGCGTGTTTCATTTGTTGCGTTTAGGATGTTTTGCGTTTATGAATTGTTGGTGTTTTGAACCGATGTTTTTTATTGTAACGGATTGTTGTTCGAAGGCGAAACGTAGCCAATTTCTCGCGATAGGCTGTTGTTCGGCACCGCTCTTGCTGGCACAAAGGTAGCTGTTTTAATTTCAACTACAAACAAAAGTTGATTGGGGTTTGATTGGAAAAGAAAGCCCACGCACTATTTATGCGGCGTGCCTTCCCTTCTTGTAATTTCCGAATATAGGCGGCCAAGCCTTACTGCTTGCATTGGTGCGAACGCTTTTTCGTCGCATGCACGATTGATGCTGTCGCACAAGTCGTCTACCTTTTTATCTAGTTTAGAAAAGGCAAGCTGGGTTTCTACATCCTGTTTGCGCGCCAGTTTCTTGTTTAGCTCCTCTAACTGGATATAGCTGTCTTCAAAATCGTCTAACAATTTATCCCATTTTGCGACGTTTGCAGCAGAAACGGTGTTGCACAAGGCATACACATCGGCATAGGCCTCCTTTAAGTCAGAGGCGTTTGTGGCTGCTATCTTAAAGGTGGCGGCATCTTTCGGCAGGTTGTCTTCAACAATCATGTCGAACGAAACCCAATACTCGCCGCTCTTGGTCATCATCTCTTTAAGCTTTGCATCGTCTTTATAGCTGTTTCCTATTGACGAAAACTTGGCAATAGGTTGGCCTTGCTTGTCGCAAACGTCAAGGGAAAGGGGGCCGTTGGTGTAGTCTTTAAATGTTTCGTCGTTGGGGTTGCCTTTGCCGTTAGACCTTATCTTGACCGCGATGGTGGCGTAGCGAAGTAGTTTCTGGGTATAGTTTAAGCGGTATTCGCCTTCAACTACTTCGAGCACAGCACACAACGAACCGTCTATCTTGGCCGTAGTTGGTTTAAGCATAACGCTTGCATTGAGTGTCTCTTCCTGCTCGTTGGCGGAACGGTTGTTCGGGTTGCTGTTGCAAGACGTTAGGTAATGAACTGCGATGAGGGCAGTAAAGATAACAAGAATTCTTTTCATAATCATACTTTTCTATCATAGGGGTTTGTCATTCGAAAGCGAAACGCGGCCTAACTTCTAGCCCTAGGCCGATTTTAGCCTTTGTCTCGTTAGCGCAAAGGTAGTTATTTTTTATCTCAACCACAAGCCATTGTCATCCTGTTTGATAGAAAAACGCAACGTGCTAAGTGGCTCGGCGGAAGATAAGTGGGGGCTATGTATATATATCTTTGAAAGTCTAAACATGAAGAACTTTATATCCGCAACTCCTCTCAAAGTCGCCCTGAAAGCCTTTATCTCTACATTGAAAGATTCGGAAAATGCGTTTGTTGCCCTGTTCACAAAGCAGTTGAGCATCCCCATCGTAATGTCCGTATAAGGTTGCTGCAATTACGTTGATGCTCTTGAATATTGAGTTGGCAACCTTGTTGTACCACCAGGCCAAGGCAAGGTCGTTGTTTAGGCATTTGTAATCTAGTGGAGTGGATGTAATCTTGGTGCCGTCGGGAGCTGTTGGCCTGTTATGGCTGTTGACAAAACGCCCAACATAATCGCCCATAGCATCCTTTACGGTCAGGTTTTCGACCGTGGTTTTGGCCTGCATTATGGTGCCACTGGCGCACCAAGTGCGGGCACGACTAATCCCTAATCTTAGTGAAAGCCACCCTCTTCGATGCTCTTCGCCTTCATGTGTATGCCGCCCAACCTCACCATTTGCATTGGGGCGAGCGCATGGGCTTTAACGGCAGAGTCTATTTGTGCCCACATTCGCTCTTTCTTACCATTCAATTTGCTGCGTTCAGAATCAAGTTGAGTAGGGTTAAGTTCATCCGTTTGCTTGTTCATGGCCAGCTCTTTGAGGTAGGTTGTTTCAAGTTCGTCTATCAATTTATCCCATTTTTCAACCTGCTCCATCGAACTGGTGTTGCAATTGAGGCGAAATTTATCCCTCAAATCCTGGTTTGCATACGTAACACCATAACCAATGGTAAAGCCATCAATGTTCTTGGCCAGGTCGCTGGGTATCATTCCGACAAACGAGATACACACCTCCCCACCCTTTTTCAAGGCTTCTTTCAGCTTAGCGTCGTCTTTATAGCTGCTTGCCAAAGGCACAACATCCGTAAGAATCTTACCGTATTGGTTGCAAAAGTAAAGATACAACGGGCCGTTGACAAAGTCGGTTAAGGCAGAACTGCTTACATAGTCATTACCCTTACACTTAAACTTAACATCCATCACGATGTAGTTAAGCAGTTTTTTGGTAAAATGCAGACAATAATCTGCATCAACCACTCTGAGCGAAACATCGTCTTTACTCTTAACATCAAGGCGTTTAGGACTGAGCACCATCACCGTATCACTACCTTTTTCACCACGCCCACAAGTGCATTTGCCCTCATTCTTAGTGCACGATGACACCAATAGCGCCGCCACAAGGGCCATCAAAACAACAAAATATCGTTTCATATTTAAATAATTATACTACAATTACCTGAGAAACAGGCGAACAAACTGCCCCACTTACGCCCACAATGCAGAGCATAAAGGCCATTAAGGAAAGTGCACAAAGTTAGTTATTTTATTTTACTTACATTGCATTAACGCCCCTATTTCTTTTATCTAGAAATCAAATAGTCGATGGCAAGCGTTAAATTTCTTGCTTTTCTTTACAAAACACACTCCTGCGGGCTCACCCTTCTAGAAGAAATCGCACCCCCAAAGCATAGAAAACGCACCACTAAAACCTGTTTTTGACCTTGCCCATGCACCACACGACATGCCATTTGCTATGTTTTAGCCCTATTTTGTCTTCCCAAATGCGACGAAAACCCAAAAATTCATCGCTCCGAAAAGCATAAAAATGCGCAAAAAAACAACACTTTTTGTTCTGCAATATGCACCATTTAGGTGTGCAAAACGCAGTCCATTTAGCACCAAAACGCAAGGCATTTAGCACCAAAACGCAGTGCGAAATGCACCACTTTGCACCACTAAAAGCTATAAAATGCCATGAAAAAAGCGAAATACAGGAGAAAAAGAGCGATAAAACGGAAAAACAAACCACAAAACAAGGCGCAACTAACGATAATTGTCACAAACCTTAAAAACAACTCGCCACCTCAAGAAAAAATGCATATAAACGGCACTAAATACGTAAAAGCAGCCAAAAATCGTACTATAAACGCGCAAACCACACAAAATCAACCA
>CAUPVH010000043.1:0-7925 GCA_963514635.1 uncultured Prevotella sp.
AAATGGACAACCCTCAAGACGTGAAAGGTTAGAAATAGTGGCTTTTTACCTACTTTTTAACCTATATTTTCGCTAGAACGGAGTGAAAATTAGAGCAATGTTGTAAAATAAAAGTAACAATTTAAGTTTTGTGAGTTGATGAGTAGATAAGTTTGTTAGTTTTTGAGTTGATAAGTTTATGAGCGTTGTACGCGTTAGCTTTTGAGTACCTTATGCCAGAGGATGATAAGGACAAAACGCATACTACCCACAAGCTAACTCTCTTATATCTGTTCTACATGTTCGGTGTCAATGCCTTCTTTGTTTCGTCTGTTACCAATTTTATGGCAGAACGAGGTCTGTACATATAGGCAGAGTGGCCGATGGTTTTTCGTTTTACCCCTATGTTGCACAATACTTAACATATCTTGCCCCACCTTTTCTGCATGCGTGTTTGCCCGAAAACGCAAAAAGTTGTACCTTTGTGCGGAAATGGAGCGTTCAGGAACAAATATATATCAACCCCATCTGTTATTGCGTAAAGCGTTAAAAGTCTTATCTTTGTGGTGCATGTTGGCCTTGTTGGTGGCGTGTAGCGCAACTAAATTCGTGCCAGACGAAAGCTACTTGCTTGAAAAAGTGGAACTGAAGGCCGACACGAAGAAGTTTAACGTGGCCTCGCTCGAACCTTATATCCGACAGAAGGCCAACTCCAAGTGGTTCTCTGTGTTCAAAATCCCCTTGGGCGCATACGCTCTTTCGGGGCGCGACACCACGAGATGGATTAACCGCACGCTGCGTAAGATTGGCGAAGAGCCTGTGGTGTACGACACATTGCAGGCACAATTGTCGTGCAACGACCTGAAATTGGCCTTGCAAAACATGGGTTACATGAACGCCGAAGTAGACCTAACCACGCGAGCCAAGGGCAAACGCCTTACGGCCATCTACACTTTGCATCCCGGAAAGCCCTTTTTTATCAACTCGGTGCGTTATGATATACAAGACTCTGTCATCGCCCGAATGCTCGATTTGGACAATCCCGCCCGCCAAGAGCTTAAAGCTGGCGACCCTTTTACCGTTACGCGGCTCGAAGAAGAACGCAAACGCATAACGCGCGTGCTGCTGGATAGCGGCTATTACCGTTTTCATAAAGACTTTATTCTGTATGGGGCCGACTCTACCGCAAGTAAAAATCAAATCAACCTGATGCTCCACCTACTGCGTTACCGTCCCAACAGCAATGCCCCCGAAACGTTGCATCCACGTTATTGCATACGTAACGTTACTTTTTCTAGCAACGACAGTGCTACGATACACTTGCGACCGGGCGTGTTGCGCCGAAGTACACTTATTAAGCAAGGCGATCTTTTCAGTGCCACGCAGCTGCAACGCACCTATGGCAACTTTGCTCGTATGCAGGCCGTGCGCTATACCAACATCCGTTTTACCGAAGTGCCCGACACCACTTTGCTAGATTGCGACATCAATATCAGTACCAACAAGCCTTCCTCCATTTCGTTCCAGCCCGAAGGCACCAACACGGCCGGCGACCTTGGCGCGGCAGTTTCGGTTACGTACGAAAACAGAAACCTTTTTAGGGGCAGTGAGTTGTTGAGCATCCAGCTACGTGCCGCATACGAGGCCATTACGGGATTGGAGGGCTATCAAAACAAAGACTATCAGGAGTATGGTGTGGAAACCAAGCTTACCTTTCCCCAATTTGTCGCCCCTTTGTTGTCGCGTACGTTCCGCAGGCGCAGTGTAGCCACCAGCGAGTTGTCGCTTAATTGGAACCTTCAAAACCGTCCAGAGTTTCATCGGCGCGTGTTTTCTATGGCGTGGCGATACCATTGGAACGAACCTCGCCACCACATTTCTTACCGATACGACTTTTTCGACATCAATTACGTGTACATGCCGTGGATAAGTTCGCGTTTCAAGGCCGATTATTTAGACAATGCCACGAGCCGAAACGCCATTCTTCGCTACAATTACGAAGACCTTTTTATCCTTAAAATGGGATTTGGCTTGGCCTTTAACGATGGCGAAAACGCTTTGAAAGTGAATGTAGAGTCGGCCGGCAACATGTTGCAGGCGGTGTCCAAGCTGTTTCGTTTGCCGCAAAATGCCAACGGAAAATACACCTTGGTGAACATTGCCTATGCACAATACGTGAAGTTTGATGTTGACTTTACTCGTCTTTTCCAATTCGATGAGCGCAACTCATTGGCCTTCCACGTAGGACTTGGCGTGGCCTATCCCTACGGCAACAGCACCATTTTGCCGTTCGAAAAGCGTTATTTCTCGGGTGGAGCAAACTCAGTGAGGGGTTGGCGAGTACGCGAATTGGGGCCTGGAACGTTTAAAGGAACGGATGGACGCATCGACTTCATCAACCAAACGGGCGACATGAAACTGGATATGAACTTGGAATACCGCACGTTTTTGGGGTGGAAACTGCATGGAGCGGTGTTTGTAGACGCTGGAAACATCTGGACTTTGCGCAACTATGCCGAACAACCTGGCGGACAATTCAGCTTTAACAGTTTCTATCGGCAAATAGCCGTGGCTTACGGATTGGGGTTAAGGCTCAACTTCGACTACTTCATTCTGCGTTTCGACTTCGGCATGAAGGCCGTTAACCCTGCCTACGAAACTTCGCGCGAGCATTATCCGCTGCTCTATCCCAACTTCAAACGCGATTTTGCCTTCCATTTCGCCGTAGGTTTACCCTTCTAAATTGCGGTGTAGCTTAACGCCTTAATGTAAGGCGCAAAACATATTTAGCCTGTGCCACATGGCACTTATTTTTAGCGATGACAAGAAACGAACGATACAAATACATATTGGATTATTTCCGCGCGCAAGCCCCAGTTGTAACCACCGAACTAGAATTTGGCTCTGCCTTTCAGCTGCTGGTGGCCACGCTGCTCAGTGCGCAATGCACCGATAAGCGCATCAATCAGGTTACGCCTGCCTTGTTTGCACGTTTTCCCACGGCCGAAGAAATGGCCAAAGCCGAGGTGGAAGAGGTGTTCGAGTACATTAAGTCGGTGAGCTATCCTAACGCCAAGGCCAACCATTTGGTGGCTATGGCGCGCAAATTGGTAGACGATTTCAAGGGCGAAATGCCCAGCACGACGGCCGAACTGACGACATTGCCTGGCGTTGGGCGCAAAACGGCTAACGTGTTGCAGGCTGTTTGGTTCGACAAACCTAACATGGCGGTAGATACGCATGTGTTTCGCGTGAGTCATAGAATGGGTTTGGTGAGCAAGAAAGCCACCACGCCGCTGAAAGTGGAGCAAGAATTGCTGCGCCACATACCCAGTGTTGATGTGAACAAGGCACACCATTGGCTGCTGCTTCATGGCCGATATGTATGCACCAGCCGCAAACCCAAATGCGAGGAGTGTGTGTTTAACGACATTTGCCCCAAGCTTTTGGAGGGCTCGAAACTTGAATAAAGGTGAAAGGGTGAAAAGGTGAAAAGGTGAAAAAATGGCTGACGCCCTCTAAAGTTGTCTAGCGGTTTCTAGAACCAAGCCTTTGTGCGAAACGAAAAATGTAAACCAATATAATGAGGGCTAGGCGATTACCGTTTATAGCCTTAAAAAACAATAAATATTAGAGAAAATGAACGTTAAGCGTATTTTAAACTATTTGGCCGAGCTGTCGGCGAACAACAATCGCGATTGGTATCAGGCGCATAAGGATGAATATACGGCATGCAGGGCCGATTTTGAGGAGGGTGTTCGCCAAGCCCTCGGTGCTATTTCGTTGTTCGATAGCGAGATTAGTCACCTGCAAGTAAAAGATTGTGTGTATCGTTTTAACCGCGATACGCGTTTCTCGGCCGACAAATCGCCATACAAAAACCACTTTGGCGCATACATGTGCGCCAAGGGTAAGAAGGCTTTACGCGGCGGTTATTACATGCATCTTGAACAAGGACATTGCCTTTTGGCCGTGGGTGGTTATTGGTTGCCCACGAATATCCTCACTTCGTGCCGCAATGAGATTATGGGTAACATTGATACATGGCGTGGCATTGTGGAAAATAAGGCTTTCGTAGACCTGTTTGGCAAGCCCAACGAAACCAAATGGGGTGAAGGTACACGTGGCTTTGGGCTCGATTCGCTTAAAAGTGCACCCAGTGGATTTCCTCGCGACTATGAGTTTATACAGTATTTGCGCATGAAGGATTATTGCGGATGGGTGAAAGTGCCCGACAATTTCTTTGAGGGCGATGCTTGGATAGACGAGATGACGCGCATATTTAAGGTGGGTAAGCCCATGATGGACTTTATGAATAATGTAATTGACGATTATGAGTAGGGGGATAAAGCCCCCACAACTGGCCTCACCCCCAGCCCCTCTCCAAGGGGAGAGGGGAGTGATATGCTTTTCTTATCACTCGCAGTTGACCAGTTAACGAGTTGAAGAGTTAACGAGTTGGTGAGTTGACAAGGAGAATTGGCCTCGCTGTAACTAAGCATTTGGCTTAACTCCTTAACTCCCTAACTCCTTAACTCCTTGAACAAACTCCTCCCTCCTTACTACTCTTAGTGTGTCGCTTTCCACCATCCAGTTGTCTTTTTGGTGGTTAAGGCCTTCTCGAAATCCGACTGCGTGGGGTCGCTGATGGTTATTCCGCTATACGCATTTACGCGGATTGTGTTGTAGTTAAGTTCCCCAAGGGCAGTGTAAATATATGGCGTTGTAGACTTATATGGCACCAACTGGGCCAGTGCTGTATGCAAGTCGCGCGCCAACACCTGCGTTTCGGGCGTAGTGCAGATTTTGTTTACGTAGTCGCCCATATCAAAGAAGATGGTCTTTTCGTAACCATCAAGTCGCTGAACGTCTTCCCAATCAATGAGGTTGGCCTTGTTTGCGGCGGCAGCATTAATCGTTTTCATGCGTGCAACCACCTCGTCCACCTTGCTGCAATCTGTAACGCCTATGTTTCCGTATGGCCATTGGTAGTTAGAATAAAACTTGTGGAACTCGTTAACCACGGCCTGATAGTTGGGTTTTTGCTGTATCAGGTATTTCCAAATGTTCTTATAGGGCATGCCGTAAGCCATGATCTCGCTGCAACAGCCAATAAGATAGTTGGTGGCGTGGCGCATTTCGTAGGCCACTTCTATGTTAGACATGTAGCAATCGTCGAACATAACGAATTGCATGGGCATCTTAGCCTGCTCTATGGCCGCTGCCAACGTGGGGATGTTGGTTTGAAAATAATGGTCGGTTCCGCCAAAATAGCGTGTGCGGACCCTGCTCTTACCCCCTGAGAAAAGCCAACCCGTGCCGTGGCAGCCCACAATGAGGGCGTATTGTTTGGCTTTGGCCTGTGCTTTTACTTCGTTAAATATACTTGCCAAGCCGTTGGTTGTGGTGTAAGCAGGCATGTCGTGCTGGCCGTAACGTTGCAGCGTGTCGTGCTGGCAAGTGCCATTGGCTGCATATTTCACCTCCATCAGCACCGCGCTGTTGGCCGATGTGGCGATAAACACCATCAGTTTGTTACGTCCCAATCCCTTTTCGGCCTCGATGGCTGCCTCTATATCCTTGATGTTTTGCAGAAAATTGTCGTATAAACTACCTGTTGAGCTGTTTCTGGCAGCACTCCACGGCATGTATACAAAGATGGTTTTGTCGGGCAAGCCTTGCGGAATGGGGTAGGGCGCAGGCACATCTTCGTGACAACTCACGATGAAGAACGTTGCCAAGAGTATGAGTAATGAAGTGAGTTTCTTTTGCATGAAGGGGATGTTTGGGGGGTAAATGAGAGAAGTTCCTGCACCGTTCGCTGCCATTGCCTTACCCGCGCAGCCATTTTTTTTCGTGTGCTAGTGCGTGTTTGATGGTGCGGAGCGGTTCAGGAACTTCGTTTGTTGGTGGGCGATGGCGCGTTTTCGTTGCGCCACCCCTCTTTACTTTTTCTTCAATTCCTCGATAGATGCTTTTAGGGCGGCAATCTTTTCTTCCGAGTCGCTTTGTTTCTTGCGTTCCAAAGCAACGACGGCTTCGGGAGCGTTAGCCACAAAGCGTTCGTTAGACAGCTTCTTCTTGATGCCGGCAAGGAAACCTTCGAGGTGCGCCAATTGCGCCTCTTGTTTCTTTATCTCGGCTTCTACGTCTACAAGGTTGCCTATGGGCACAGCGTATTCGTCTGTGCCAACCATGAACTGTGCCGTGTCGGCCGACTTCTCTTTCACCACTTCCACCTTGTCGATGTTGGCCATTTTGGTCACCACCTCATCGTATTGTACGTAATGGTTTTGGCCGATGGCTTGCAGCGAAAGTTGCTCTTTGGGGGCGATGTTCTTTTGGTTACGCACCATTCGTACACCACTCACAATCTGTTTTACAACCTCGATGTCGGCATTCAGCTTGTTGTCGGCCTCCGTGGGTGCATCTATTTTCAGGCATTGGCACATAATAGATTCGCCCTCTTTGCGCTCGGCGATGTGTTGCCACAGCTCTTCGGTAATGAAAGGCATGAAGGGATGCAGCATGTTGAGCAGCGTTTCAAAGTAGCGCAACGTGGCGTTGTAGGTTTGGCTGTCGATGGGTGAGCCGTATGCAGGTTTCACCATTTCGAGATACCAGCTTGAGAACTCGTCCCAGAAAAGTCGATACACAGCCATAAGGGCCTCCGAAATGCGGTATTTCGAGAACAAGTCGTTCAGTTCTTCGTTGGTTTGGCGTAGCTTGGCTTCGAACCATTGACAGGCAATTCGGCTGGCTTCGGGTTGCGGTTGGTCGCTAACTTCCCAGCCCTTAACGAGCCTAAACGCATTCCAAATTTTGTTGTTGAAGTTACGCCCTTGTTCGCATAGTGTCTCGTCGAAAAGGATATCGTTGCCCGCAGGTGCCGAAAGCATCATGCCCATACGAACGCCATCTGCGCCGTATTGTTCAATCAGTTCGATGGGGTCGGGCGAGTTGCCGAGGGATTTCGACATCTTACGTCCCAGCTTATCGCGTACGATACCTGTAAAATACACATTTTTGAAAGGCATTTTACCGCGGTATTCGTACCCCGCCATAATCATTCGGGCCACCCAGAAGAAGATAATGTCGGGTCCTGTTACAAGGTCGCTCGTGGGATAGTAGTAATTAATCTCCTCGTTATCGGGTTGGTTGATGCCGTTGAACACCGAGATGGGCCACAGCCACGACGAGAACCACGTGTCAAGACAATCCTCATCTTGTTCCAAATCGGCAGCAGTGAGGGTACTACACACGGCTTTGGCCTTTGCTAACGCCTCCTCAGCGGTGAGTGCCACAACGCATTCGCGCTTTCCGTTGGCCGTAAAATAGTAGGCTGGGATGCGATGTCCCCACCACAACTGACGGCTGATGCACCAGTCTTTGATGTTTTCTAGCCAGTGGCGATAGGTGTTTTTGTACTTCTGCGGATAGAAAGCGATGTCGTCGTCCATAACAGGTTGCAGGGCCAAGTCGGCAAAATGCTGCATTTTAAGGAACCATTGGGTAGACAGTTTCGGCTCGATGGGCACGTGTGTACGTTCAGAATAGCCCACCTTGTTGTTGTAATCTTCGGTTTTCTCCATCAAACCAGCCGCTTCTAGGTCGCCGGCGATTTGCTTACGCACGTCCATGCGGTCCATGCCAACGTACAAACCAGCCGCTTCGGATAGTGTACCGTTGTCGTTGAAGATGTCGATGGTGTCCAATCCGTGTTTCAATCCCAGGTTATGGTCGTTAATATCGTGTGCAGGCGTAACCTTCAAGCATCCCGTTCCAAACTCGATGTCCACGTAATCGTCTTCAATCACGGGTATTTCGCGGCCCACCAGCGGCACGATAACGTGCTTGCCTTTCAGCCAAGTGTTCTTCGGGTCGTTCGGGTTGATGCACATGGCGGTGTCGCCCATGATTGTTTCGGGGCGTGTAGTGGCTACCAC
>CAUPVH010000044.1:0-7908 GCA_963514635.1 uncultured Prevotella sp.
CAACATCCGTACGCCGGGCCTTGGCAATAGCAATCTGTGGAAAGAAATATCTTGGGCCACTCCGTTGGGAACTCCCGGCATGGTGGATGGAAAATTGGTTCGCCTTGAAAACACCATCGACGACGAAAACCCTTGGCAAGCCTTGTTGAACAATGGCTATAAAAACACCTTTGCCAATACCATTAATACAACCCTGCGCTTTGAGTACGACTTGTCGCGGCTGCTGTTGAAAGGATTGTCGGTTCATGCCAGCACCTCTTACGACAGTTATTATAACAGTAGGCGCCTTTCGGTGAAAACCATGCAGACCTTTGTTCCGAAGAGAGACCCGAACGACCCCACCCATATTATCCTTGTTCCCCAAAATGAGGCAGGAACTTGGGGCGGTGGTTTCGAGTATGACAAAAACAGAAAGGTGTATTTTGAAACCGGTATTCACTTCGACCGAACATTTGGAAAGCATCAGGCCACGGCACTCTTGCTTTATAACCAAAGTAAATATTATGCCCCGAACTTGGCTTACCATGTTCCCAATGCCTATCAAGGAATTGTTGGGCGCGTTACTTATGGCTATGCCAATCGGTATTTGGCAGAGTTCAACATGGGTTATAACGGCACGGAGAATTTCGCAGCCGGCCGGCGGTTTGGTTTCTTCCCAGCAGTGTCGGCCGGTTGGGTTGTTAGCGAAGAACCTTTCTTCCCTAAGAACAACTGGGTGGTTTACATGAAGTTAAGGGCAACCTATGGCGAGGTAGGTAATGATAAGATTGGTGGCGACCGCTTTTTGTACCTACCCTCTGTCTATGGCGAAACAAGCGGAAAGCTGACGGGCTACAACTTCGGTTCGTCTGCAAACCCCGTTTATTCGCAGATGATAGAAGAGAAACGCTTAGGCAACCCGTTGCTGACATGGGAGAAAGCGCGTAAGCTTAATTTAGGTGTCGACATGAACTTTTTGAAAAATCACCTCACGGTGTCGTTCGATTATTTTAAGGAACGCCGTAACAACATTCTCTCAAACAGAAACAGCGCGCCCATGCTGATTGGGGCATCATTGCCGGCTTATAACATGGGCGAGATGGAAAACGCAGGCTTTGAATTAGACGTGAACTACCGCAATAACATTCGCGACTTTAACTATTGGGGCCGTTTCAACTATTCTTTTGCGCGCAATAAAATTCTTTTTCAAGACGAAGTGCCAGAGAAGTACGCTTATCAAATGCGTACTGGTAGGCGCGTAGGGCAGTTCTATGGTCTGCTTTTCGATGGGTTCTATAACTCGTGGGAAGAGATAAACGCGCTGGACCGCCCAGTAAGTAGTTGGAATGGCAATCGCTTACAGCCTGGCGACATGCGCTATGTGGATGTGAACAAGGATGGAAAGATAGACATGTACGACATGGTGCCCATCGGATATTCGCCAACTCCGGAGATAATCTATGGTTTCTCGGTTGGTTGTAGTTGGCGCGGCATCGACTTCTCCGCCCTCTTTCAGGGCGCATCCCATGTTTCAATCAAATATTTTGGTCGTGCGTTGTGGCCGTTTATCAACGCACACAACAGCGCGAAGACCTTAATATTGGAGCGTTGGACACAGGAACGCTACGAACGGGGAGAGGCCATTAACTTCCCTCGCTTGTCGATGAGCCCCTCGCGAGATACCGATAATAACTATCAAGACTCTAATTTTTGGATTCGCAATGCCGACTATCTGCGTTTGAAGAACGTTGAGATAGGTTACACTTTTCGCAAAGGCCAACTCAAAGCCTTGGGGTTAGAGAGTTTAAGACTTTATGTTAGTGGCACTAACCTGTTTACTTGGACAGACGTTATCGACTTAGACCCTGAGGCACCTTCAAAAGGCGGTGCAACAGAAATCAACACCTATCCGTTGCAGAAAATCTACAATGTCGGCATAAATGTTCAATTCTAAAAAACCTTCCTTATGAAAAAGAAATCATTATATATAGCATGGATATTTGCTCCCGTATTGTTGGTTGCCTGTTCCGACTTCCTTGAAACTCCGCCTTCTGTTGATTATGGAGAGAACGAGGTGTTCGCAACACGTGCAGATGCAGAGAAATTGTTGACTACGCTTTATGCCGAGGGCATGCCTTATGGCTTTTGTATGAGCAGTTCTAACACCGACCGCAGGCTGTTGTCGTCTTCTACGTTGGCCTCCGCCTGCGACGAAGGCGAGGATGTGGCTACTTGGGCAATGGGTAATGCCGCATGGAATGCAGGTAACCACACGAACAGCAACTTTACTTGGGACGAAGACTGCCGCTTTTATTTGCGAAACCACACTACACGTGTGGCAAACCTTATATTGAAACGCATTCATGAAGTGCCTTTCGATGAAGGAGACCCCGATTTTAATAAACGCGCAACGGGGGAGGCCTACTTCATGAGAGCCATGTTGCTGTGGGAAGGTGTGTATCGTTATGGCGGTATGCCGATTGTAAGAGAAGTGATTGACCCAACCGACTTCTCACAACGTTCTCGCAGTTCTTTTGCCGATTGCATCGATTCTATTCTTGTAGATTGCGACCGCGCCACACGTTATCTGCCCGATTATTATACCGATAACACTAAGCTTGGGCGTGTTACGCGCATTGCCGCCTTGGCTTTGAAGGCACGGGTGTTGCTTTATGCAGCAAGTCCGCTGTTCAATACCAATACGCCTTACATGGCATTCCCTGGTCACGAAGAGCTTATTGGTTATGGCAATTATGACAAGGAACGTTGGAAAAAGGCCGCCGATGCAGCCAAAGCCACTATCGATGCCGCGCTTAATTCGGGGCATTATCGGCTGTACAATACGGGCAATCCCGATAAAGACTATGAGGATGTGTGGACCATTCCAGATAATGAAGAAATTATTTTGGGTAACATGAAGTATAGAAACTTCAAGACAACGAGTCGCCCTTTGGTTGCAAATCTGCCTACATGGGCGATGAATAAGGCTTGGGGCGATGCCGGACTGTATGTGACATTCAACTTTGTTCGGCATTATGAGAAACGTGCAGATGGTGAACCCGCAGATTGGAATATGAACGGAGGCGACAACCTTATTGACATATATAACAGTCTTGACCCACGATTTAAGCAAACCGTTGCTTATCACAGCAGTAGTTGGAACGATGAAATACCATTTATCAACTTCCTTGAAGGCGGAGCCGAGAAATCAAAGATGGACCGCACGTGCCATTTGCTCCACAAGTGGGTTCCCCGCATACTACATGTAAATGGCAGCAACACGGCCAATGTGCAATGGCCAGTGTTTAGGTTGGCAGAACTATATTTAAACTATGCAGAGGCACTGAACGAATACGAGAGTGCACCACCACAGGCAGCTTATGACGCCGTGAACCTTATTCGGTCGCGTGCTGGCATGCCCGATTTCCCTGCGGGAATGACGAAAGAGGCCTTCCGAACGAAACTTCGTAACGAGCGTTCGGTAGAGTTGGCATTCGAAGACCACCGCTTTTGGGATATTCGGAGATGGCGCATCGCTGGCGAAGAAGGCGTGATGAAGGGTAAGTTTTACGGCTTGAAAATTCATTCCACGGATGGAAACAAGACTCATATCCACTATGAGCCGTATGTGTTTGAGCATCGCTTTTGGAATGACAACTGTTATTTATATGCCATTGACCAAAAGGAAGTAAATAAAGGCTACCTTATCCAAAACCCAGGATGGTAAATATATGGTAAATAAATGGTACGTTATAGTATGCCTTAATGCAAAAAAGATAGAACAATGAAATACAGAGATTATATTAATATAGGATGTGCGCTCATGCTGTTCTGTTCGCCTGTAAATGCACAAAATGCCGCTGATACGGCGGCAACACAAATTGCATACGGCGCACAACCCTCGTGGGCACAAACGGCTGCCATCTCAACTGTAGGGGGCGAACGCCTAATGGAGATTACATCGCCAACGGTGGGCAATTCGTTAAAGGGATTACTGCCGGGACTGTCGATGCTCCAAAAGTCGGGCGAGCCTGGTTACGACTTTTATATGGAGAACATGTTCACGCGCGGAGTGAGCTCGTTCAACGGCAAACAGCAAATGCTTGTCTTCGTCGACGGCTTTGAAACGCCGCTGGATAACATCTCCACAGAAGAGATTGAGTCGGTTTCTTTGTTGAAAGATGCAGCGGCATTGGCCATATATGGTTCGCGAGGAGCTAATGGTGTGTTGCTCATCACAACGAAGAAAGGCTTTCATTCTGCTCCGAAGATAGGGTTCCGCATGCAAACGGGCATTCAGATGCCCACAATCATGGACTCGCCGATGGACGCTTACCATTATGCAAGCCTCTATAATCAGGCACTTGCCAATGACGGGAAGGCCCCTTTGTATACAGACGAGGCCCTGTCGGCCTATCAGTCGGGCAGTAATGGTTATCTATATCCCAATGTAGATTGGAAAAAGCAAGTATATAAAAGCACCACGCCTCTGACGATGGGCGAGCTTTCCTTTCGCGGAGGCGGTGGTGGTTTGAACTATTATGTCATGGCTGGCCTATTGCAAAACGACGGTCTTTATCGTGGAACCGACTCCAAGGGACGTGAAAGTGCCAATGTAGATTATTCGCGTTATAATTTCAGAGCCAACTTGGATGTTGACATCACGCGTTATTTCCGAGCATCGCTTTATTCTGGTGCAAGTCTGGCAGAGAAGACAACGCCCGGCGGAGGTGGTGCAGACGACTACCTAAAATCTATATGGACCACTCCCCCTAATGCTTTCCCCGTATACAACCCGAATGGAAGTATTGGCGGAACTTCGCTTTATACCAATCCCGTGGCAAACCTTTTAAATCGCGGTTTGTACAAAGAAAACTCGCGTTCGTTGCAAGTAATCTTCGGCTTACAGTATGATTTTAGTGCTTTGGTGCGCGGATTAAGTGCCAAGGTGACGTTTGGCTACCACAATTTCATGGCAGAAACGTCGCCCAAAACGCGTGATTATGCACGTTATTCGCTTACACAAACAGGCGTTGATGCGCAAAACAACCCGATTTATAGCTACATGCAATATGGTTCTGATGCTGCACTAACAGCCACAGAGGGGTTCCGAACCAGCCAAACGCGTGTGGGCTTACAGGCACAGATAGATTATCAGCGTCGTTTCGGCAAGCATGGCATTCACGCCATGTTGTTGATGCTCAACGATCGCTACCAATTATATAATGTGCGCGACGATGAACGCTATGTAAACTTCGCAGGACGTTTGACCTATGACTTTGACAAACGATATGTTGCCGAGCTGGTTGCATCTTATATGGGAACCGATAATTACGCACGCGGTCAGCGTTTTGGTGTCTTCCCTGCGTTGTCTGCGGCATGGATAGTAAGCAACGAGTCGTTTATGAAAGCGGCATCGTGGGTCGACTTCTTGAAGTTGCGTTCCTCTTATGGCCTTACGGGCAACAACCAAACGTCGGCCCGCTATATCTACGACGAGACTTATGGCGGCAATGGCAGTTATCTTTTCGGTGTAGGAAGTTCACAATCTTCTGGCTTTACCGAGAGAACCCTGGCCAATCCCTCTGTAACGTGGGAGAAGAAACGTATCTTTAATGTGGGCATCGATGCCACGTTGTGGAGAAATCTCTCCATTAATATAGACGTCTTCCACGAAACCCAATCAGAAATTCTCACTTATCCCTATGCCCAAGTGCTGGGTATCGTAGGCGCATCCTATGGCGGCATACTCCCATTGATGAATGTGGGTAAGGTAACTAATCATGGTTTCGAATTCAAAGCGCGCTATCAAGGTAAGGTTAGCGACAAAATATCTTACTTTGCTGAGGCTGGAACATGGTATGCCATGAGTAGAGTTGACGAACAAGGAGAAGACGTAAAAGCCGAAAGCTACCTTTATAGGAAAGGTAACCCCGTGTGGAAACCCATTGTGTTGGAGGCCGACGGGTTCTATACGGCCAACGACTTTGACGGCGACGGCAAATTAAAAGCTGCCTTGCCACAACCGCAATTCGGACATGTTGCACCTGGCGACATTAAGTATAAGGATTATAATGGCGACCAAATCATCGACGAGAACGATGCACACCCCATTGGCAATGCAACCGTTCCTGCATGGAACTACATGCTGAGTGGAGGCATGAAGTACAAAGGTTTTGATGTTAGTGTACTTTTCCAAGGGGTTGCACAGCGCGACATTTATTTGCGGGGAGCCAGTATTTACTCTTTCCAAAACAACGGAACGGCCTCTAACTTAGCCTTAGACAGTTGGACACCCACGCATACCGATGCCACTTATCCGCGTTTGTCGACAGTTGATTTCAGCAACAACTATCGCACTTCTACCTTCTGGCGGCGCAATGGAAGTTTCCTAAGACTGCGCAATGTGCAGGTAGGTTACGAACTTGCCGAACACGTTTCGCGTGCATTACGCCTAAGTAGCGTGTATTTCTACGTAAATGCAACCAACTTGTTTACGCTCGATCACCTTGGAAAGCTGGGCGATGCCGAGCAAGACACCCTCTTAAGCTACCCGCTCATGCGTACTGTTAGTGTGGGTCTGAAACTCGCATTCTAATTTATTTTCCATTAAAACCTATTCTTATGAACGCAAAGTTCTTTTCATATATCTACATTTCTGCGGCGATAAGCATTGCTTTCACCCTCAGTTCGTGTAATGGCTTTCTGGATCGTGAGGAAGATTCCTTTATAGATAAAACTGCAACCTTCGATTCTTACAATCGAACAAAGCAGTACCTGACCTATGCTTACACGCTACTTCCAGATGGGGTGAACCGCTTTTCGCGAGAAGCAATGTTGGCTTCGGCAACAGACGATGCCGAGTTTGCCATCGAATCGGCAGAAATTCAGCAGTTCAACAATGGCTCATGGAATGCTTTAAACAATCCGGACGATGTGTGGAACCGCTACTATTCGGGTATTTCCAAGTGTTGTACGTTGTTGGAGAACACAAATCATGTAAATCTCGACATTTCGCGCCTAGACCCCGACAAGCAAGTGGAGTATGCCAACAGCCTGAAAGACATCCGCATGTGGCGTGCCGAGGCGCGTTTCCTTCGCGCTTACTTTCATTTCGAATTGCTCAAACGCTATGGCCCAATCCCCATTGTCACCTCTACGCTTAGCATTAACGGGAATTATGAGAACACGCCGCGCCCAACGATGAAAGAAGTTGTGGACTTCATTGCCAAAGAGTGTGACATAGCTGCCGATACGCTTGAACTCACGCCGTGGAGAAACGTAAACGATGCCTTTGGCCGTGCAACGAAAGGTGCAGCCTTAGCCTTAAAGAGTCGTTTGTTGCTCTATGCGGCCAGTCCGCTTTATGTTGACTTCGGTGATACAAACGAAGCCAACAAACCAACGGATGTTGCGCTATGGAAGTTGGCGGCCAATGCTGCAAAAGCGGTTATTGACCTCAATCAATATGAGCTGGCATCGTCTTATGCCGACTTGTTTAAGAATGATTTTCAAAACAAAGAGTATATCTTTGTACGTAGATATGCTGCCAATTCCGATTTTGAAAAAAGTAATTTTCCCGTAAGTTTTGGTGGAAAGGGTGGCACAAACCCCTCGCAAAACTTAGTGGACGACTACGAAATGCTTGATGGAACGCCTTTTGATTGGAACGACCCGGCCAAGGCTGCGCAGCCTTTTGAGAATAGGGATGCACGCTTAGAGGCTACCATCTTAATGAACATGACGCCATTTAAAGGCAAAAAGGTTGCCACTTATCCAGAAGGAGCAGATGCAAGTCCTAACCCAAACGCCACGAAAACAGGCTATTACCTGCGCAAATTCCTCAATGAAGATGTGAACATCCAAACGGGAGGCAGTAGCAGTGGCCATGTTGTTTCGCTGTATCGCCTGGCAGAAATCTTTTTGAAT
>CAUPVH010000045.1:0-7900 GCA_963514635.1 uncultured Prevotella sp.
CCCGATATGTTGCAGAGGCTTTCAAGCACATCTGCAAGGGGCGCGGCCGTAACCAGCTTGCCGTAGAGCCGTTCGTTGCGCAGGCCGTCTTGCACCTTAAAGCGCATGCCGTAATAGTTCTCCAAATAGTCGGTAACTTCTGATAAGCGCATGCCCTGCATGGGCAACACCCCTTTCAAGCGGTCTACGTATGCGGCAACGTTAACCTTTGTTTTCGATGCAAACTGCCCTTGGGCGATGTTCAGCCGCTCGTTGGGCAACATGTTCACCTTATCTTTCGCGGCAGTGTTTACTTCTACGCGACCTTCGGCCAACACCACGCTAGCTTTATCCGCCGCATAGCTGTTAACGCAAAAGTGGGTTCCCAGTACGCGCACGTCAAACCCTTGGGCGTGCACCACAAAGGGACGGTTAGCCTCGTGCGCCACTTCGAAGTAGGCCTCACCTATTATATATATATCGCGCGTGCGTGCGCGGAAAGGCTTGGGATATCTGATGTGCGTGCGCGAATTGGCCGTCATGCGCGTGCCGTCGGGCAGGGTAAGCGTCAGGGTGTGCCCCGTTGGCACCGCCAATTCTTGCATCACGCTTGCAGGCTTGTTCGTTGCGTGTGCCGTTTGTTGTGCAGCCGTGTCGTTTTTGCGTTGCACATTTAAGGCCAACCACAGGCCGCACGCCAACAAAGGCACCGCCACGGCAGCCGCCACGCGCCACCAACGCTTACTGCGCCGTGCCTTATCTGCTTCAATTTTTTCGTAGACGCGCGCCATGATATGCTCGCCAACAACGTTGGTGGGCTCAGCCCTGCTGATGAAGTCTTGCAAAAGCAGGTCTTCTTCCGAGCCGTCAAAGCGCATGTCGTGTATGTCCCTGTTCATGGGCAAAGTGTCTTATTTGTTTTTTAATGCGCCAGCCGTGGGTTTTGTGCGCGCCCTAAGCAGTTGTCTCAGTGTCTGCACGGCCAGTCCCACATGGTAGTTAACCGTTGCGAGGGCTATTCCCAGCATGTTGGCGATGTCTTGATAGGGCATTTTCTCTACCTTGGCCAAGAAGAACACGTACTTGCACTTGGGTGGCAAGGTGTCGATGGCGGCGTTAATGGCCGCCAACTCTTCGGCCGAGATAAGCGTATCGGCAGGCGTTTGCATGTCGGGGAAGGCGAAATCGCCCATGCCGAAGTGCTCTACGCTAATCTGTTTCGTGTAGTTGCGCTCGCGTCGCAGGTAGTCAACGCTCTTGTTATACACGATACGTGTTAGCCATGCGCGCACGTTTTGCAGTTGTGTTAGCTTTTTGCGCATGCGCCACGCCTCCAAAAAGGCATCGCTCACCACCTCTTCGGCCATCTCTCTGCAACCCAATATGCCGTAGGCATGACAGTATAGGGTGTTTGAGAAACGGCTGATAAACCCGTTGAAGGCCACTTGGCTTCCTTGCGAGATAAGCACCAGTTGCTGATAGAGTTCTTCCATAGATGGCGTGATGGGCGCATGCTGTGCTTGCCCTTTACTATTTAAGACGAGTTGTGCGGGCTTTATTATAGGTTGAACGGCGCAAATAAAGGATATTTAACAAAAGATGTTGGGAAAGTAAGGTGGTTGGGCTAAGATAGCCAGCACGCCTAGAACAACTAGAAGGCTTAGAGTGGCTAGGGATAAACAAGCAAATCGGGTTAACCCAACCAAATGCAGTTAGGTTAACCCGATTGGGGTTTAAGTAGCCATATCCTAGTTCGTTGTTTTGCTTACGTTCCCTCTCCAAACCATTCTTTTTCTGGCATATAGGGACCAGTGGCCTCCAACTTGCGTGTGCACATGGCGGCGGCAAACTTGCCAGACTCGGCATAGCTTAGGCCTTGGGCACGACAATAGAGGTAACCGGCTGCATAGGTGTCGCCACAGCCCGTGGCATCCACCAGCTTACGCGGTGGGTAGGCGGGGATTTCGTAAAATGTTTGGTCGGCATAGATAAGCGAACCATGACTGCCTAGGGTGATAACTACATCTTTAACGCCCCACGATGCGATTTGTTGGGCCACCGAACGCGGGTTGGTAAGCCCCGTAATCACCTCCATTTCGTGTTCGTTAAGTTTCAAAGTGTGGGTGTGCGATAGGATGTTGAGTTTCTCTTTCCAGTCAACGGGCACCACTTCTTGCCCACGCACCTCGCGCAAAAAGCCTTGTGCATCGATAGAAATGTGTCCGCGTGTGGATAGTTGGCGTACGAAATCGGCCGAGAAGTCGTCGTTGAGCAGCGAGCCTAGGTGGAAAACCTTGGCCTCGATGCCGTTCATCTCGCTAATCTTAAAGGGATCGCATTTGGACAACACCCGTTGTGTGCGTTTGTTTTGGTCGCCTTCGTAGCGGTTTTCAAAGAACACCGAGTTGTCGCAAGTAAAGGCCAATACATCGATTCGTTCGGCGCGCATGCGTTTCACCTCTTCAACATCATATCGCCCAAGCTTGGTTACCAACTGATAAGACACCTTACGGGGTAGGCGTGCTATGGCATACGAGAAGTAGAAGGCTGTTCCGCCAGAGATAAAGGCCTCGTGATGGGGCGTTATTATCTTGTCGCGTGTGATGTGTCCAATACAGCAAATGTCGTTCATTGTTAGAGATAGGAATTGTTTTAGGAAATTATATGTGAGATAAGGTTGGGGTCTAACCTAAGAGTTTGCGGCTGAGATAGCGCACGGGGTACCAAACCGAGAGCCAACCCACGGCTATGACGGTGACGAAAATCCACGCCACATCTGTGTAGTGCACGCTTACGGGGTAGGCATTGACGATGAACGAGCCCTCGCTCTTGCCTAAACTCACTAGCCCGTATTGTTGTTGCAGCCAACAAAGCAGTAGTCCGAGGCCCACGCCCACTAGCGCGCCGACGGCCGAAATCATGCGACCCTCGAACAGGAAGATGCGTACAATCTGCTTGTCTGTTGCGCCAAGGTTGCGCAAAGTGGCCACATCGGCCTTCTTGTCGATAATGAGCATAGAGAGCGAACCCACGATGTTGAAACACGCCACTACCAAGATGAAGGTGAGAAAGATGTAGGCAATGGCCTTTTCTACGTTCATAATGCGGAACGTGTCTTCTTGTTGTTCGTATCGGTCGAGCACTTTGTACTTACTTCCTGCAATGGTTTGCATCTTCTTTTTCACCTCGGCAGTGTTGGCATTGGGCTTTAATTTCAGCTCCAAGGCCGTGAGCATGCCCTGCATGCCAAAGAGATTGCGGGCGAAAGAAACGGAAGTGAGGATGTAACGTTGGTCGTATTTGGCTTGTTTTACCGAGAACACCACGCCTGGCGAGAGCAGAGAGTCGACTACGAAACCCGAAGAAGGGTTGGAAATGTCGAATTGTCCCTCGCGGTTGGGCGCAAACACGCGCATAAAGCCCTTCCACCGTGCGCCAGTTCCCAGCTGTTGGGCCAGTCTGATGCCCAATACACCATACTGCAAATTGGCCGCGCGCAGGGCGAACTCGCCTTCGCCGTATAGCAAATCGTTGATGCGAGTTAGTTGGGTGAAGTTTTCGTCAACGCCCTTGATGGTCACCATGGCTTGCTTGTCGCCGTAAAACACCAGTGCATTGTCCTCCACACACTCGGTGGCAACGTCCACTTCGGGCAGTTGCTTTATCTGTGTGAGCACGGGATCGTCGGTTGGTGCGTCCTTTCCTTTGGCTGGTACCACTTCGATTTGCGGGTCGAAGGCGGTGAAGAGCGAGGCAACGAGGTCGTGAAAGCCGTTGAACACGCTCAGCACGATAACCAATGCCATCGTTGCGACAGCCACGCCCACCACCGAGATGGCACTAATGACGTTGATGGCATTGGTGCTTTTCTTGGAGAAAAGGTAGCGGCGAGCAATGAAAAGAGATACGGCCATGAGCGGTTATTTTTTTAATAGCTCGTCTATTCGTTCGATATAGTCGAGACTGTCGTCGATAAAGAAGCGCAGTTCGGGTATGATGCGCAATTGGTTGTGCACGCGCGTACCCAGTTCGTAGCGTATGGTTTTGATGTTGCTTTCAATGTTTTTGAGCAGTTCTTCGCCTTTTTCCGAGGGAAAAACGCTGAGGTAGGCGGTGCAGATGCTGAGGTCGGGCGACACGCGTGTGCGGGTTACGCTCACCATAACGCCGTGCATCATTCGCGTTTGCGATTGGAAAATAAGGCTCAACTCTTTTTGCAGAAGTCGTGCGATGCGGTTTTGTCTTGTTTCTTGCATAGTGTGTGGGTGTTTAGAGTGATGTGCGTGGGGCTATTCCAAGCTAACGTGCTGGCAGTCTATTTGCTCGTGCAGAAATATCTGCGCATTCTCTTTGAACTTGTCTTTGTTCTCGGTGGTGAGGTAGCGTGCCGTTCCATGTTTGGTGCAAAGCGCGTCTATCTCTGGGTGTCGTTGCAGATATTGCTGCAAGCTGTTGGCCACATACTCGCCTTGTGGCACGATGCGCACGCCAGGCGGCACGTGTTTCACGATGCTGTTCATCAGTAGGGGGTAGTGGGTGCAGCCCAGCACGATGGCATCTATCTGCGGATCGGTACGCAAAAGGCCGTCGATGCGTTTCTTTACGAAGTAGTCGGCACCTGGACTATCAGCCTCGTTCGCCTCTACTATGGCTGCCCACAGCGGACAGGCCATGCCTTGTACCACAATGTCGGGGAACAGCTTTTGTATTTCCAACCGATAACTGTCGCTCTTGATGGTACCTTCGGTGGCTAATATGCCCACGTGGCGGGTGTTGGTGAGGTTGCCGATGCTCTCGGCTGTTGGTCGGATGATGCCCAGCACGCGACGTTTGGCATCGAGCGAGGGTAGGTCGCGCTGTTGAATGGAGCGCAGGGCTTTTGCCGATGCCGTGTTGCAACCTATTATGATAAGGTGACAACCTTGTTCGAAGAGTTTGACTACGGCCTGGCGCGTGAACTGATACACCACATCGAACGAACGCGGACCGTATGGCGCACGGGCGTTGTCGCCCAAGTAGAGATAATCGTACTGGGGCAATAGTTGCCTGATTCCGTGCAGGATTGTTAGTCCGCCGTAGCCCGAATCGAACACGCCGATGGGGCCTGCTTGCTGTGGAAAGTTGTTCATACGCTATTGGTGTAACGGGCCGTTAGGCGCCGAAACGACGCCCATCGCCCATAAGGATGTTGCCTAAGCAACGTGTGCATCACTTCAACTCGGCGCTGATGGCGGCCGAAACGTTTTCGCCCAATGCGGGATTGAGGTAGGGCGCAGCGTTGTTGTCGGTGTTCAGGATGAAGGCCAAGCCCTTTTGTTCGCCCACTTTGGCCACGGCTTGGTTAAGCCTGGCTTTCAATGGAGCCATTGCCTCGGTCTCGGCTTTCTGCAATAGGCGAGCTGCCTCTTGCTTAAAGGCCATGTTCTTCTCCATCAGCTCTTGCAGTTCGGCCTGACGTTTCATGCGAATGGCTGGTGCGAAGTCTTTCTGTCCATCAAGAAAAGCCTCGTATTTGAGGTTGAACTCGTCGCTTGCGCGTTTCATTTCGGCTTGATATTTGCCGCGCAGGGTCTCGATGTTCTGCTGAATGGTAGCGTAATCGGGGGCCGACTGCAACACGTCTTGGTAGCTAAAATAGCCAAATCGCAGGGTGGCAGCACGCTCCGAGGGTGCGTTTTGTGTTTGTGCGGTTGCACCTTGTGCGCCAATGGTGAGTGCAGCAAGGAGCATTAGAGCCGCAAAAATAGTTTTTTTCATATCGTTTGGTTGGTGTTTTCGCCCCATTCGAGGCATCAATTTGTTAGTATACGCGCCGTATCTGCCGTGCTTATCGGCACTGATACACCTTATATATATAAGGGCGCGTTAGCGAAAAGGCTGAAACCCGCGTTTGGCCACGACAAGAAACGAGGTCAAACACGGGCATCAGTTCTTTCAGAGATAGTGAAGGCGTGGCCGTTCGGGGCGTTCGCCGTAGACGAAGTGCCGCAGAACGGCGTTGCTTGCGCTTTCTTCGGCCCTAGTTGCTTTGCCTAAGTACGCGATGCACGGGCTGTTGTAGGGCTCTTAGATAACGCTTTACTTCATTTTGTTGAGCTGTGCTTTCACTTCTGCCGTTACGTCTTTGCTAAGCGTATCGCTGATGTAGGGGATGCCTGCCGATACGTCCATGATGTAGACGTAGCCGCCTGCTTTGCCCACAGCCTTAATGGCATCTACCAGCTTACCTGTGATGGGACCCATCTTCTCTTGTTGCGCCTTTTGCAGCGTTTGTTGGTTGTCTTGGTAGGTTTGCTGAATTTTCTGGTACATCTGCTGCAAGCTAGCCTCCGTTTCTTGTTGCTTGGTGGCGTTCATCGTGCTCTTGGTCTTCTCGTACTCATCGCTTTTGCGTTTCAGTTCTTCTTGCATGGCGGTGAGTTCGTTCTCGAATTTCTTGGCCGAAGCCTCGATGTCGCCCTTAGCTTTTAAGAATTCGGGCATGGATGCCATCACTTCTTGGGCGTTAACATGTCCGAACTTCTGTGCGAACATAGCCATTGGTGCGAAAAGCATCAGCATTAAAACTAGTTTCTTCATTGTTATAATTGTTTAATATGTTAATATTCGGGTTTATGAGTTGGTAAGTTTGTGAGTTCGTAAGTTTATGAGTTTATGAGTGGGTGAGTGGGTGAGTGGGTGAGTGGGTGAGTGGGTGAGTGGGTGAGTGGGTAAGTTTATGAGTCGGTAAGTTTATGAGTGGGTAAGTTTCGAGTTGACAAGTGGCTACTGATGGCGGAAACGGCATTGACTGCGTGTTAGGTTGTGAACCTAGCCCATCTGTTCAGTCTGCGTGGAATGCCAAAAGATATGGCTTCACCTTTTACTGCTCGTCCTCCTTACTCCTTCTTACATTGTACTTACTCCTTACTACTTCCTACTTACTACTTACTACTTACTACTTACTACTAGCAACTTCCTCCTTACTACACGCCAGACTAATTGGAATACCCCAAACGACCCAACACATCGTTGCTAATGTCTATCTTGGGCGACCCAAAGATGATGCCCGTATCGCTTGCTCTGTCAAGCACCAGCGAGTAACCGCGTTGCTCTGATAACTCTTTTACAGCGTTATATACGGCCTCTTGTATGGGTGCAATCAGGCTTTCGCGTTTTTTATAGAGTTCGCCTTCGGGGCCAAAGTATTTCTTTTTCAACTCGCCTGCGTCCTTCTCTTTCTTCATAATGGCCTCTTGTTTGGCCTTACGTTGCTCTTGCGAGAGGAAAACCACCTCGTTTTGGTAGTTTTTGTACATCGTTGCAGCTTCGTTCGAGAGTGCCTCAACCTCTGCTTGCCACTTCTTCGACACTTGGTTGAGTTGCTCGTTGGCTCGCTCGTAGGCAGGAATGTTCTTCATGATGTATTCCATGTCGATGAGCGCGAACTTCTGCGCGTTGGCTGCCAGCGACACAACGGCCACAAGGCAGGTGATGATAAGTTTCTTCATAAGCTCTCCTCTTTAATTTGTTATTGTCAGTAAAAGGGGCGATGGCTGGCCAAAACGGGTTTGGACCAACCATGTTCCCCAATATGTTTTAGACGTATACGGCGTTAAAAGGTTTAGAACTCTTGTCCTAAGATGAAGTGGAACTGGCTGCCACCCTTCGTTCCGTACACCTTGTCGAAACCGTAAGCCCAGTCTATACCCATAAGTCCCACCATAGGAAGGAATATGCGCACACCCAAGCCTGCACTACGTTTGAGTTGTATGGGGTTGAACTTGCGCGTGTCGGTCCATGCGTTACCCGCTTCTACGAAACCTAAGCCATAGATGGTGGTGTTGCCCAGCATGAAGGGATAGCGTAGTTCGAGTGCCATGCGCGTATAGGCGTAACCTTCTGCGCCGTATGGCGTGAGCGAGCCGTTTTCGTATCCGCG